>JAVEWX010000040.1:0-22045 GCA_034004335.1 Bacteroidales bacterium
GGAAGGCGATCATCGTTGTGCGGATATATTCCCTGAAGTAGGTAGCCAGACCTGCCGTGTGACTGGCCTCCCTGAAGTTAAGTTCTATAGGCAGCATCTTCAATGAATCGGCTGTCTCCTTACCGAGATATCCATACTTGACCATCTGCGAGATTACAACGTTTCTTCTCTGCATTGTTGCCTCGGGTCTTCTCACCGGATTGAAATAGGAGGAGTTCTTCAGCATCCCCACCAGTGTTGCCGACTGTTCAAGATTCAGTGAGTCGGGAGTTGTGTTGAAATATACCTGTGCTGCCGACCTGATGCCCACCGCATTGTTTACAAAGTCAAAGACGTTGAGGTACATAGTGATTATCTCCTCCTTGGTATAGCTTCTTTCCAGCTTGACAGCCGTATACCACTCCTTGAACTTGGAAAAGATGAGCCTGAATGTTTTCGTGAATCCTGAAACTTCTGACAGATCGCCCCGTGAGACGAACTGATTTTTAGCCAGCTGCTGCGTAATGGTACTGCCCCCTCCTGCCCCCTCCTGCCTCATCAGAAGCGACTTGACCAGGACCCTGGCAAGCCCCCTAACATCTATTCCGCTGTGCCTGTAAAACCTGATATCCTCGGTTGCTATGAGGGCATCAATCATATAGGGAGATATCTCATCATAGCCCGTCCAGGTGCGGTTCTGGATGAAATATTTGCCAAGCAGGACCCCATCCTCGGAAAAGACTTCTGCAGCCAGCTGGTTATCGGGGTTCTCAAGCTCCTCAAATGTAGGTATGGGACCCATTACACCCCTTGAAATGAGGATAAAGATGGTAACCACAATCAGAAAAGGAGTTGCGAAGAGCGACCAGAACCACACAATATGTTTTTTATTGCCTTTTTCGTTCCCTTCCATTACCTGTAAGATGTCTGGCAAAAGTAATAATTTACGAAGAATAATGTTTTTTTATTTTGAAGTTAGCCCCCTTTATGTTTTACTTTGTCCTGTTTTTTTCCCAAAGCTGATGTCCCCTATGATCGAAAATCTTGTTATTGTTGAGTCGCCGGCCAAGGCCAAAACCATTGAGAAATTCCTGGGCAGGGATTTTAAAGTGGTGTCGAGTTTCGGCCATATACGCGACCTTGCGAAGAAAAACCTGGGAATTGATGTGGAGAAAGGGTTTGTCCCCGACTATGAGGTCCCGGCCGACAAGCAGAAGGTGGTTGCATCACTCAGAAAAGCCGTATCGGAGGCGAATAATGTATGGATAGCCTCCGATGAGGATCGCGAGGGAGAAGCCATTGCCTGGCATCTGACAGTCGTTCTGGGACTTGATCCCTCCACCACAAGACGGATTGTTTTCCACGAAATCACAAAGGAGGCAATCACCAATGCCATTGTCAACCCCCGGAATATCGACATGAACCTGGTTAATGCCCAGCAGGCCAGGAGAATACTCGACAGGCTGGTGGGGTTTGAGATATCACCGGTACTCTGGAAAAAGGTTCAGCCGGCCCTGTCAGCAGGCAGGGTGCAATCGGTGGCCGTAAGGCTCCTGGTTGAAAGGGAACGCGAGATAATAGCCTTCCGCGAAGAGTCTTCATTCCGCGTAACCGCACTGTTCCTTGTCAATCCTTCCGACCGTGAGTCCGGCATAATTAAGGCAGAAGCAGGAAGACGCTTCAGGAATGAAGCTGAGGCTTTGAAATTCCTGGAAACCTGCAAAAAGGCAGCATACAGGGTCAGCTCAGTAACCGTAAAGCCGGGCATCAAATCACCCGCACCACCTTTCACCACCTCAACTCTCCAGCAGGAGGCCTACAGGAAACTGGGATTTTCTGTCGCACAAACCATGTCGGTTGCCCAGAGACTCTACGAGGCAGGTAAGATTACCTATATGAGGACCGATTCCACGAACCTGTCAAAACTGGCGCTTGGCAAGGCACATGAACTGATTGTCTCGGAATTCGGAGAAAAATATTCCAAGACAAGGCAGTACAAGACAAGAACGAGGGGAGCACAGGAGGCTCATGAAGCAATAAGGCCTGCCTACCTCGAAAGGCAGGAGATAACCGGCTCCCAGCAGGAGAAGAGACTCTATGAGCTTATCCGGAAAAGGACCATCGCAAGTCAGATGGCCGATGCGCGGGTCGAGAAGACCACACTCACGATAACCACGTCGGGAACCGACATCCCTTTCACAGCTACCGGAGAGGATATCAAGATTGACGGGATTATAAGGGTATATGCGGAATCGACAGATGCCGAGAACGCTGACGAAGAAAGGGATATAATCCCCCCGATCCCTGAAGGCACCGAATTATGGTACGACTTGGTAACCGCAACCGAGAAGTTTACAGCACCACCGCCAAGGTACACCGAAGCGAGCCTGGTAAGAAAACTTGAGGAACTGGGCATAGGGCGGCCCTCAACTTATGCTCCCACGATTTCAACCATCCAGAACAGGGGTTATGTGACCAGGCAGGACAGGCCGGGTGAAAAGAGGACCATTCGTACCCATACTCTTCAGAAGGGTATAATAAGTTCCGCTGAAAAGTCCGAAATGACCGGCAGGGAAAAAGCCAAGCTGTTCCCTATGGATATAGGTATGATAGTTAATGATTTCCTTGTTGAGAACTTCAGCGACATTGTCGACTACCGTTTTACCGCAACAGTAGAGGAACAGTTTGATGATATTGCCGAGGGCAAATTCTCATGGGACGGTATGCTTAAGGAATTCTACTCGGTATTTCACCCCAGGGTTGAGAGCACCCTGTCAAAAAGAGAAAAGAAAACAGGAGCCAGGATACTGGGCACACACCCCGATACCGGCGAACAGGTTGCCGTGAAAATGGGCAGGTATGGCCCCATAGTACAGATCGGAGAGGGTTCCGGGGATAATAAGCCCCGCTATGCCAGCCTGCTGAAAAACCAGCTGATTGAGACCATAACCCTTGATGAGGCCCTTGGGCTGTTCAGGTTGCCAAGGCAACTCGGCGAACATAATGGCAAAGAGGTCATTGCAGGAATCGGCCGGTTTGGTCCCTTCATCAGGCACGACAACAAGTTCTATGCCCTCAGGAAGGGGCACGACGATCCATACACGGTAACACTGGAAAGAGCCCTGGAGATAATCTCCGAAAAGCAGGAGAACGAAAAGCAAAGGATCATTAGTGAAGTCGGCGACTACAAGGTCATGAACGGCCGGTACGGACCCTATATCTCATACAAAGGCAACAACTTCAGGATCCCGAAAGGGCTGGATGCAGGAAAACTTACTCCCGGGGATTGCATCAGGATAGTTGAGGAATCCGGTGAAAGGAAGAAAAAAAGCAAACGGTAACAAAAAGCCGCCATGAAGAATCTCATTGATTACCTCAATCCTGTCAGCATTGAAAAACCGGCAACACTGCATATATCGGAGCAGTCACAATTATCCAGGAACCTTACCGTTCATACGGAAAGCAAGCCGGTAGTCTCCCTGAAGGGTTTCAGGGTAATTATGCTGGGGATGCCTGATGGCCGGATGGCTGGCGGGGAAAGTATTCCCTCCTCAGCCGACGCGATCCGCAGGGAACTCTATTCACTTGCGCGTATTCCCGGCAAGTTAAAGGTCGCCGACCTGGGAAACATGAAATCGGGTAAGACATTCAATGACACCCTCGCCGGACTGATACATATACTCTCATGCCTGGGCGAACCCGGCCTGTCCCTGATTTTACTGGGCGGATCGCCGGAACTCATCGGGGCCGTTGACAAACATTATAATGCCATAGGCCGGCACTGGTCGCTAACATCCGTTGATTCACACATCGACTTCAACCCGGAAGACAGGAGCCCGGGGCCACATAACTGCCTGGCACCTCTCTTCCAGTCGACCCGCAGCCGGTTGTCCCATTTCGTCAACATCGGTTACCAGACATACCTGAACGATCCGCAGGTCATTACCAGGCTCTCCCGAAAGAACTGGGACCTTATCAGGCTTGGCGACATGAGGCAGGCTATCCACCTTGCAGAACCCCTTTTAAGGGACTCCGATGCAGTACTTTTCGATATAGGTGCCATCAGGGAAGCTGACGCACCCGGTGCCTGCTTCCCTTCTCCCAACGGACTCTACGCGGAAGAGGCCTGCCTCCTTGCGCGATACGCAGGGGTCTCAGACAGGTTACGCCTCTTTTTCCTGCCGGAGATACATCCCTCGGGAACCAGGTCAGGACAAGCTATTGCACTAGCCGCACAGATAGTGTGGTTCTTTCTTGAAAGCTTTGCCCAGAAGCAACCCGAGAACCCGGCTGACAGCACCGTGGAGGGAGGACGTTTCACGAGGTACCATATCAATGTCGGAAACCTGGAGGAGGAGATGATCTTCGTGAAGAGCAATTTCACCGACAGATGGTGGATGGAGCTCACATCGCCGGCAGGATCGATAAAGCATATTTCCTGTTCATATGAGGACTACCTCAGGGCAAATGACAACGAGGTGCCTGACAGATGGCTTAAGGCATCTTCCCGCCTTAAACAGCTTTGACAGTCTGCGGTCGGGAGTTTTCCTCTACAAAAATTTAGTTGTCATCACCTAAAATATCCATTCCGTCAAATAATTTGGCATATATTTGTTTGCTTTTTTCTTTTTTACTTATTTTACTGAGTTAACACATTGCGGTTTAACAAACGGAAGAGGTTGTGAGACAATATATTTTAACAGCACTCATTCTGATATTATGTAATGTCAGGGCAGGAGGTCAGCAGGATCCTCTCATCAGCCATTACATGTTCTCCTCTCCTGTTTTTAATCCCGGAGCCGCAGGCAGCGCGGGACTTGTATGTGCCACAGCCATCAACCGTCAGCAATGGGTAGGCCTCGAGGGAGCCCCCGTTACCACAACCTTCAGCATCAACAGTCCTGTAAGGCTGTTTGGCAGCCTGTCGGGTGCAGGATTTACAATAAGGAGCGACAAGGCAGGCTTTGAAAACGATATAAGCCTCGCCCTCTCCTGGTCATATTTCCTCGACGTGGGCCCGGGCAGCCTGGGTATTGGTCTTTCAGGAGGTGTGTTAAACAAAACCCTCGATCCCTCATGGGTAATCCCTTCAGGCGATTACTGGGTCCCGGTATCAGGCGATCCGCTGATACCGGAAAACAAGGAGAGCTTCGTGGCCTTTGATGCCGGTATTGGCCTCTACTATTTTACCGACAGGTATTATGCGGGACTGTCGGTAACACATATCAACCAGCCTGTCATGAAATTCAGCAAGGGAAACCCCTACCTCACCCGGCATTATTATTTTACGGCAGGGTACAACCTCATACTTCCAAACCCCGCATTTGAGCTTAAACCCTCGGTGCTTGCGGTTTCTGATGGAAGGGCTGCCCAGGTTGCCATAAACTCAATAGTTACATACAATAAAAAGGCATGGGGTGGCGTTTCCTACAGAGCAGGAGATGCGATATCATTTATGGCAGGAGTTGAACTATACAACGGCATACGATTGGGATATGCTTATGATTTCTCAATGAGCGACATAAGGAAAAACACCTCAGGATCGCATGAGTTCATGGTTAATTATTGCTTTGAGATCAGTACGGGCCGCAGTCCCATGAAATATAAAAGTGTTAGATTGTTGTGAATATTAGAAAAAAAATGACTTACTTGCATATTAAATTTCAAAGAAGCCTTATGAAAAAGATTTTCGCGCTTGCTTTTGCCGCAATGACCATCCTGGCGGGTTGCAGTTCTTCGATGAACGGAGAACTGACGGGTGTGCCGGGAAGACGGGCATTCTCAGAACCGGAACCTTTTGAAATGGCGTTCATACCGGCGGGGAGTTTTACAACCGGACCCAGCGATCAGGATGCAATGTACGCAATGAACACCATGTCAAAAACAATTACGGTGGATGCCTTCTGGATGGATCAGACCGAGATAACCAACAATAAATACAGGCAGTTCGTTTACTGGGTTCGCGACTCCATACTCAGAACAAAGCTGGGTGAGGAGGGCATTGAAGGCTATAACTTCTTCAGACTCGACGAAGAAGGCAATCCACTTGAGCCCAATGTACTGGACTGGAACGAGAAGATAGACCTGAAAGACGAAAATGTACTTGCAGTACTTGAAACGATGTACTATCCCCCTCAGGAGAGGTTCAACAGCAGAAAGGAAATAGACACCAGGAAACTAAACTATTCCTATTATTGGGTTGATTACCAGCAGGCAGCCAAAGCCCGTTACAACTTCCAGACACAAACATATGACGGCAAGGTAACAAACCTTGAAGGAGTTGAATCAGACGTTGTCGACCGCTCCTCCTTCATCATGAACCATATTGTAAACGTCTACCCCGACACGCTATGCTGGATCAGGGACTTCACCTATTCATACAATGATCCGATGGCCGACCTTTATTTCTGGCACCCATCCTATGACAACTACCCCGTTGTTGGTATTTCATGGGTGCAGGCAAGGGCATTCAGTGTCTGGAGAACCGACTTCATGAACAACTTTCTCAGGTCAGAGGGACTTCCCGATGTGCACAACTACAGGCTTCCACTGGAATCGGAATGGGAGTTCGCATCAAGGGGAGGCCTCGATCTTTCCATGTATCCATGGGGAGGCCCCTACACCCGTAACTACTCGGGTTGCTTCCTCGCCAACTTCAAGCCCCTGAGAGGCAACTACATCGATGACGGCAGTGTATACTCAGCAAAGGTAGCCTCCTATGAACCCAATGAGTTCGGGTTATATGATATGTCGGGCAACGTTGCGGAATGGACAATTACCGCCTACCACCAGTCGGGTTACTTCTTCACCCACGACCTGAACCCGAACTACGAATACAACGCCAAACCCGACGATCCTCCCGCAATGAAGACAAAAGTCATCAGGGGCGGCTCATGGAAGGATATCGCCTATTTCCTCCAGACAAGTTCCCGCGACTTTGAATACCAGGATACAACAAAATGCTATATCGGTTTCCGTAATGTAAGATCATATATCGGCGTAAACTAAATGATAACCTTAGTCAGAACTAACCTTTAAACAATCAGCAATATGAGCCTAGCAGACATTGTACACAGCAGCGGATGGAAAGCTGGCATGGCCAAGTTATACGGATTCGGTGCGTCCGTGGTAATCGTCGGAGCACTTTTCAAAATCCAGCACTGGCCAGCGGCAGGGACGCTTCTCACTATCGGATTGCTTACAGAAGCCACCATCTTCTTCTTCTCGGCATTTGAACCCCTGCATGAAGAACCTGACTGGACACTCGTTTATCCCGAGCTTGCCGGTATCGGTGAAGAAGGTGAAACCTCCCGGGGACGTTCGGTTGGAGGCGGTGCCGGTGCAACAGCCCTCGCCAAATTTGACGAGATGCTTGTCAACGCCGACATATCTCCCGACCTGTTCCATAAACTTGGAACAGGGATGAAAAAGCTGGGCGATGCGTCAGCCGCCTTCGCGGGCATGGGAGATGCCGCGGCAGTTTCCTCAGATTATATCAAATCGGTGAAGAATGCCAGTGAATCGCTGGGCAAACTCAACGACACCTACCAGGAGACAGCCAGCGTAATACACGAATCAAACAAATCGTATCGCAACATCGCCGATTCACTATCTGTTGTCGAGTCAAGCGGCAAATCATACCAGCAGCAGATTGAAACACTCAACAAGAACCTCTCCGCACTCAACGCAGTATATGAACTGCAGCTGCGCAACAATAACGACCATGTTAAGGAGTCAGAGGCACTCTACAAAGGTCTGCAGGGAATGGTCAAAGACCTTTCCGAGTCAGCGGGAGATGCCAAAAAATACAAGGAGCATATTGTTGCCCTCAATGAAAACCTTTCTGCTCTGAATAATGTATATGGCAACATGCTTGCCGCAATGAACATCAAATAATAATCCGACAGGAACGATTTCTTATCTCTAACTCTAAACTACCCGCAAAATGGCCCACGGAAAAGAGACACCGCGGCAAAAGATGATAGGCATGATGTATCTTGTACTTACAGCCATGCTTGCTCTTAACGTATCAAAAGAAGCCGTCGAAGCATTCAAAAAAGTGGATGAAGGTCTTACAAAGACCGTTGCCAACTACATAAAGAAGAACGCCGGGACCTACATGGAGTTCGACCGGGCAGCGGCAGAAAACCCAACCAAGGCGGGCCCCTACAGAGATAAGGCATTCGAACTCAAGGAGCGCGCCGATGAGGTTTTTAACTACATTCACGACCTCAAGGTTGAAATAATTCAGACAGCCGAAGGCACCGATACTGAAGCCATCGTCGATAATGTCATTGACATCCATAGCGTTAAGAAAATTGATGAAAACAATGTTCCCTCCGAAATACTGATCGGATCAGACCAGAACGGTAAGGCAAACAATCTGAAGGCTCTGCTGATTGAATACCGTGAATTTCTGCTTGAGACCATTGGAGGAAGAAACATTACAGCTGAAGAATCAATAAGAAACAGCCTTAACACCGACGACCCCAAAAACCTTGAAGGCGCTACCGAAAGATGGGAAAACGCCAACTTCCAGGCTCTTCCACTGGTGGCCGTTATCACCATCCTTTCCAAATTCCAGGTCGACGTGCGCAACGCTGAAACGGAGGTCCTGAACTTCCTGTACGGCCAGATCGATGCCGCCTCATTCAAGTTCAACAAACTCGTGCCAACTGTCATTACCAATTCCAATTACATCATGGCAGGAAACGAATATGAGGCCAAAGTGTTTATCGCCGCTACCGATACCACCAAAGCCCCCAAGACAATGATAGGCTCATACAGGCAGGTTGACCTGCCCGGCGGGGGATCAACATATGAAATGGTAGGCGACTATACAACTCTCGACATTGACGAAAGCGGAAGGGCCCTTTACAGGGTTAAGACCTCCTCTACAGGCGATAAGAAATGGGGCGGACTGATAGTTATGACAGCTCCCGACGGCACCGATGTAGCATACCCCTTCGAGGCTGCATACACAGTAGCCGTGCCGAACGTAGTCGTTTCACCCACCGCCATGAACGTTCTTTACTTCGGTATTGACAACCCTATAGACGTATCAGTGCCGGGAGTCGGGTCTGACAAAATATCCGTCAGAATGACCAACGGAACAATCCCCAGGGGTAAATTCCAGAACTTCAGGGGAGATTTTATTGCCAAGCCGGCAGAAGTAGGCAAAGACGCACAGATAATCGTGTCAGCCGACGTAAACGGAAGAAGGATGGATTTCCCCCCGGTGGTGTTCAGGGTAAGAAGAATACCTGACCCTGTGGCAAAGTTCGGTGGACTGGCATCGGGTAATATTGCCAAGGAGGCTGCAATGGTAGCACCCGGAGTGGTCGCTGCTCTCGATAACTTCGAGTTTGACCTCAAATATGAAGTGAACAGTTACAAGATGATATACTACGCACAGGGATTCGCCAATACTCTTGAAGCAAGGGGTCCGGCACTTACAGAACCAATGAAGGCCGCTATCAGAAACCTGAGGAACGGACAGGAGTTCTTCTTCACGGAGATCAGGGCCACCGGACCGGATAAAATTACAAGGGATCTCCCTGCAATAGCACTCACAATAAGATAATCTGAAACAATACAGATATGAACAAAAAACTCTTAACCGGATTATTTGCACTGCTTATCTGCGGATCAACATACGGGCAGGCTTTCAAGGATCTTTATGAGAAGTCAATCCATGAAGCCAAAAAAATAGAATACTCCCACCTCAGGGAGGCCGACGTCACATGGGCCAAGGAGATATGGCGGATTATCGACCTGCGCGAGAAGATGAATCATGCGCTCTATTATCCCACCCGGCCAATGGCCGACGGCAGAATGAACCTTATGGGAATCCTGCTTGCAGAAATCAAGACTGGTAACCTTAAGGCCTTTGATTATGAGGATATGAACGTCGACGTCACCTATGCCGATATAGAGAGAAAACTCAAGGCAGGTCCGAAAGAGATGCCCCAGATGGATCTTGATGGAAATATCATCGGAACCACTACCGTCAATATCCCTGTTGAAGACAGGCTTATCGATGTTAAGCAGATTATGGTTTACGAGGAGTGGTATTTCGACAAGAAACACTCAACCATGCAGGTCAGGATCAAGGGACTGATGCCCATCAGTGTTGCCGAGAACCCGGAAACAGGACGTCTCGACAGGGAAAGGCTTTTCTGGATACGATATGACGATTTCCGGGATGTCTTCGCCAAACATGAGGTATTCAACCGATTCAACGATGCCCAGAGGATATCGTTTGACGACCTGTTCATACAAAGACGTTTCAGCAGTCTGATCTTCGCCGAGTCAAACGTCTTCGACGACAGGGTTATCAATGAATACATGGTAGGCAAGGATGTGATCTTTGAAGCAGAGAGGATAAAGACAGAACTTCAGAACTTCGAACACGACCTCTGGGAATTTTAGCTATTCCCATTCCATAAAGCGAGGAGGCTGTCCATGAGCGACAGCCTCTTTCTTTTTTACAGAAACTTCCCTCCTGTCTCCTTCCTTACCTCATCGAGGTATTCCTTTATCGACTGCTCACTGGCCTTCGGTACAATCAACAATACATCACCCGAATCAACCACGATGTAATCTTCAAGCCCGCTTGCCACTAAAATCTTATCTCCGGGAACATTTATTATATTACCTTTTGTACCAAAGCCAAACAATTTACCTGATATCATCGAGTTCCCCTTAGGGTCAGCATTGGTGTGATCAACGAGAGAGCTCCAGGTACCGAGGTCAGACCAGCCCATGTCAGTGCAGATAACAAAAACGTTGTCAGCCTTTTCCATAATACCGTAATCGATCGAAATGCTGCTGCACTCGGTATATGTATGTGATATGAACTGACTCTCACTGCCGGTACCGAATAGATGTCTCCCCTCTTCAAACGCCGCATACATATCGGGCATGTATATTTCAAATGCAGAAAGTATGGTTCCGGCGCCCCAGATGAAGATACCGGAATTCCAATAGAAATCACCGCTTTCTATAAAGACCTTCGCCAGGTCAAGATTTGGCTTCTCGGTAAATGTTTTTACCGGCTTTAGCCCCTTGTAGCCCTTTACCTTAACCTTCTCGTTGGCCTGAATATACCCGTAACCTGTCTCAGGCCTGTCGGGCCTGATACCTATTGTCAGAAGGGCATCGTTTTCTGCGGCATACCTGTATCCTTCATCAATAGCCACTTCGAAGACATCCTGCTTCCCGATGAGATGGTCAGCCGGAGTAACTGCTATGACAGCATCGGGATTGATGCTGAAGATGCGGTAGGTGGCGAATGCAACACAGGGGGCCGTATTACGGCGAAAAGGCTCGGCCAGTATCCTGTCATTACCTATACCGAGCTGTTCGGCTACCAGGCCTGCATGCTCCTGGCTCGTTACGACAAAGATGTTCTGCTCAGGGCATACATTGATGAACCGCCTGTAGGTCTGCTGAAGCAGTGTCTCTCCCGTTCCGAGAATGTCAAGAAACTGCTTGGGCAGCCTCTGACGACTCAGCGGCCAGAATCTGCTCCCCACCCCTCCGGCCATGATCACCACAAACCTGTTATCCTTCTTCATTTCTTGTCTTCAGTTGGTTATACCAATGATGAACCTCCAAATAATTCAAATCCCGGTGAATTTCCGGGAATAATACTGTCATCTGCAAATATAGGATTATTTATCTATTTGGTCCAGGAGTCGTGAAGGTACCCAATAATTATTAAATTTGCCTTAATATCAAAAACTCAGGGATAGAATGCTGTTGAAATTCCTTCATGAATTCGGGAATTACTGGATCCTGATGGGAAAGGTTTTTTCAAAACCCGAGAACTACAGGGTATACTACAGGCAGACGATCAGGGAATTTATATCACTCGGACTGTATTCAATAGGTATTACGGTAGTGATCTCTGTTTTTATGGGGGCGGCAATTACCCTTCAGACTGCCTACAATACGGAAAATCCGATCTATCCTTCCTACCTTATAGGCCTGGGCGCACGCGATTCAATAATACTTGAATTCTCATCAACTGTTGTGGCATTGATACTGGCCGGGAAGGTTGGCTCTAACATAACCTCGGAAATAGGTACCATGAGGGTCACAGAACAAATTGATGCACTCGAGATTATGGGTGTCAACTCTGCCTCATTCCTGATACTTCCGAAAATCATCGCTACCGTTCTGTTCAACCCGTTCCTTACACTTATCAGCATCATAGTGGGAGTGGGCGGTGGATGGCTTGCCGGTGTCAGTGCCGGAGTCATTACATCCTCACAATATATCTACGGCATACAGTACGCCTTTATACCTTATTATATAGTATACTCACTGATCAAAACCGTGTTCTTTGCCTTTATTATTTCATCTGTGGCATCGTTTCAAGGCTACTATGTTCAGGGTGGTTCGCTTGAGGTGGGCAGAGCCAGCACCAGGGCAGTGGTACACAGCAGCATCCTTATACTTATTACCAACCTTATACTTACCCAGTTACTGCTGTCATGATTAAGGTCAGAAATGTCTATAAAGCCTTCGACGGGAGGACGGTACTCGATAATATTACGGTAAGCTTCGAGCCGGGTATAACAAACCTGATTATCGGAAGCAGCGGATCGGGCAAGACGGTTCTTCTAAAATCAATAGTGGGACTGCACGAAATCGACAGCGGCGAGATATGGTATGGCGATACTCTCTTCAACAAGCTCGACTTCGTTACCCGGAAAAACATAAGGAAGGAAATGGGCATGCTTTTTCAGGGAAGTGCGCTGTTTGACAGCCTCAGTGTGGAGGATAATGTCAGGTTTCCGCTCGATATGTTCTCTGACATGAACCAAACACAGAAGGCTGAAAGGGTCAATTTCTGCCTCGAAAGGGTCAACCTGGCAGGCTCCAACAGGCTTTTCCCTTCAGAACTGTCGGGAGGAATGAAGAAAAGAGCCGCCATCGCGAGGGCTATCTCCCTGAATCCGAAATATCTCTTCTGTGATGAGCCAAACTCGGGTCTCGACCCTGTGACAGCCATACTCATCGACAATCTTATCAAAGAGATCACCGAAGAATATAATATTACAACCATCGTGAATACCCACGACATGAATTCGGTAATGGAAATTGGTGAGAAGGTTGTTTTTATAAGCGACGGCAGGATATGCTGGGAAGGCAACCGCCATGATGTACTGAATTCCGATTGCAGGTTACTGAACGATTTTGTCTTTGCCAATTCTCTGGCAAAACAGCTGAAGAAACCTGTGAAAGACTCCTGAATACCTGGCTCCGGTAGTTACCAGGTTACTCATTACTCCTGGCAAGAACCCCGGCAAATCATCATTAACGGACTTTAGTTGTCATCAACCTCCTCATAATCGACATATTCTCCTATTTCGGGAGGTATTCCGTTACTTTTCCCCGGCTTCGTTCCGCTGTCGCGGATATTTCCGGAACCCGGTCCACCCCTGGCCCCATACCCAACCAGTGCCCTGATGATCAGGTAAATGATTAGTATGACGAGAAACAAACGGATAAAAACAGCCATACTAATTAACCTCCACTGTGGTTATCATCGGTTTGTCTGACCTCTTCTTTATCTTATTGCCGAATACCAGGTTCATGCCGATCCTCAGGGTAAGTGTATTCCATTTATCCGGCAGCAGCAGGTTGATATCCTTTCCGCTTTCATCTCCCGGAACTATTACTTTATTGAACATTATAGGTATTTTATCGGCAATGGTATATATCTGAACCGGTCCCAGCCGGAAGGCCAGTCCTGCCCCCAGGTTGTCAAAGGTACGGTTTATGGCAGTGTAACTCACCCCTGCCGACAGGCTGCTTCCGATATTGGCATTGGCTGAGAGCATCAGTGATGTCCTCATATTGTCTGCCTTCAGTAATGTGTTCGATACCACGCCGAGGGAAAGGTTATCGGTAACATTATATGAAGCCCCCAGGGTGAGTACCCCTGGCAGTGTTGTCCTGAAGGGATCGGAATGGTCACTCACGGTGAAAGAATTCTTGAGGGAATCGAGCAGTTCCTCAGCAAGCACCTCAAACTCCTCATCACCCTCAACCACATCGCTTAAGTCAAAGCCCGTAAATGTAAACTCATTGCCTCCCGTAAGGTTTGTCACATCGCTTTTCCAGTTTATATAACCAAATCCGTTTATGGCAGCAGAGAATGATATCTTCGGGGTAAGTGTATATACTGCACCAACATCCAGACCGAACCCAACGTTTGAAGTGTTAAGGTAAAACCAGGGATCTTCCAGCCTCTTTTCATCAACAATTATATCCTCAATTTCGTTGTCCTCATTCATGACAACCGTTACGGGAGCTGACATGTTTATCGTCACGTCTGTATTCATCTGGTGGGAATAATCATCGAGCACCGAAATAGCCAGGTTCCTGTTCTCCATGCTGAGTGAGGCTATTCCCGTCAGCATCCTGCCTCTCACTCCTATCCGCAGCCTTTTGGAGATATCCTTCGAAAATCCGGCTGCATATTCCCTGTAGTACATGAAACCGGCATCGAGGGATGTCAGATCGATCCTGTCACCGATGAAGCCCTCGTTACCATTCAGGGCCAGGTCAAAAATGTCGCCGGGCAGGGATACGCCGCCTGAAATCTTTTCGTTCACATCGATAAAAATGTAAAGATCCTTTCCGGCCCTGAATCCAAGACCGAAAGTCTGAACATTGACGTCGGGTGAAAGGTAATTACGGTCTTTTATCTTGGCGAGAAATGACTCCTTATCGAAATCGGGATGCAGGACAGAAATAATTGAATCGCCTGTTACGCTGTGCCTGAAGACATCGGAGAAACCAATAAAATTGGTATTGAAGTTGACGTTCACACCTGACACGGCCGGCAATCCCAGGTAGAATCCATTAGAGGATCGGAAGGCAGGATTGAGCAGATGATTCTGCGGCAGGTTCATGTGGTACATTGTACTCTGCTGCTGGCCCGATACCGCAAACGGGAACATCATGAGCAACAGCAGGTGGATATATAGACTTTTGCTTTTCATTTTACTGACTTTTTAGTTCAGGATAAGGTCAGGTTTAACCACAATGCCTATTTTGAAGGAAATTGAATAATCGGAATATATTTTGACACTCTGTGTCCCCGATCCGGTAGTATTGAGCGTGAATTTTACCACTATTGCATTCGCTACCTCGGTGGCTTCAAAAAAATCCTTTTCCAGTACCACCCTGGTAACCTTTTCCGAGGGGGTTGTAACCCTTCCCTCGGTGTTTACCGGTGCAGGTTCAATGAAGTCTTCAATTTCAAGTTCATAAAGGTCAATACCGGTAATGGTATCGTGCAGTATGATGATGACTGTAGTGCCCAGGGGAAATCCGTTCGTGACCATGAGATCGAGCCTGAAATAGCCGAGATCGGCGAGTGAGAAGTCTTCCCCCTCATCTTCGGGTTTGAGGAAATTCTCAAGGGTATCGGCAAACTGCAGGTTGTTGACCCAGAAGTCAGCCGGTACCAATGCCTCTACCGCAGCCACAAAACGGCTGTCACCGAAAATATAATTGTCGCGGACACCCGCTACCGGGTTGGGATTAAGAGCCGCGGTACCACCTATTATTATGGAAGTTGGCGGCAATGATATCAGCTCTGGTAACGAAGAATTTGACCGGTCAATGGTATAGCTGCTTTCAATGGTCCTTATGGGGAACACCGGGTAATCGAGGACGAACTGGCCGGCATCGAGATCAACTGTCTGATCATCCTTCTTACCTGCAGCCTCGAGGGTAATGCCAACCGGCAAACCAAATGAATTTGAATAGTCAAGGGTAAGCCTCGGATCGGCAAAATAAAAGTCACCGGTTATTCTGTCGAGTATCTCCTGTATGTCGAGGTTTATGGTATCATTTTCAATCGTCTCGGTCATCTGCCCGAAGAAACCCTTAACATAATCTATGTCGAGACCCGTTATGGATGCTTCAAAACGTATTGAATCATATGCCGAGAAATCGATCAGGTTACCCAGGGAGCTTATTGTAACCTCATACTGTGCCGGAAGTGAATTATAAGGCTGCAGGGGGTTGGTGTTCAGCAGGGCTGTCAGATCAGATGCAGGAAAGCTTCCCGAGGCCGTGCCCGCAGGATTAACCGAGATTGCCTCGCTGAAGGTAATCCCCTGCCTTGTTATTGTCGGCAGGACAATCGCCAGATCGGCCTTCACCTCAACATCCGAATCGATAAGATAATTTATGGTTCCTGCAATGAGTTTCAACTCCGTAATCTCAATGCCATCTCCCGGATCGAAGCTGACCATCTCCTCAGCTCCCGGATCTGACAACAGTTGCGACGGCACAATGAGCCTTCCCGACTCAACTTCGATGTCCGACCCCTGTACCTCAAAGAGGATATCGTCTGTCATCCTTATCATAACAGGGTCGATTGTACCCGGACTACCATTTACCGTCAGCTCAGCCTTTATGGTCTTGTACAGCCTCTTGCCGGTCAGGTCAATGAAAGTTGAATGTTCTCCGGCCGGGGCAAGTACAGGTATGTCAACAGGGGCACCAATTATCACGTCATCATCAGCGTTTCTGATGGTTATGGTGATACCCGAAACGGGTGCCGTCAGGTTGTTTGTGACATCAATATCAAGCCTGCCGCCCGACAACACCGCGTATTCAAAATTCGCAAAGGGGCTAAGGGTATGCGATCCGGTGTTTGTTGGGGGAAACGCCGGAAAAGGGTGCGGGCTATCGTCATCGAGTGCGATAAACTGAGCCCGGAGAGCAGGATCAAAGCCCTGGGATATTTCGTCCAGAGTCAGACTGTACCCTGTTGATATGTCGCCCATCTTCACAGGACCGATGGCATAACTCTCACTGAATGAGAGTTTTTCGGAGAAATCAATCAGCGAATCAAGGCTAATGTCCACAACCGAATCTTCCCTGATCCATATTTTCAGCAGGTCATTTTCATCAAACCCGATAGTGTCATTGGCTTCTATAATATCACCCAGGGTTACTTCGCCGCTGGCGGCTGAAACGGCGAAGGTTGGGTTGATGAGCATTTTTTCCGATAGCCGGTTCATGTCGTAGGTGTCCTTGACACACGCCGTTGCAAGGACAACCAGCAGCATGACCGGCAACAACCTTTCTTTTCTCATCTTTTTACGTTTGATTATGTTTTTATCTTGTTATTCTGTAATTATACAGGAAGTTGTCAGTTCCTCCCACGATGAGATTGAATCCCGGAGCGCTGGTTATCTTTCCTATCGAGAAGAGTGAGGCGCCCCTAAGCGGGAATCCTCCGAAAACATCTCCTTTCCTGTCAACGATATATATCTGTTTGTTCCGGTTATCAACAACACCCACACCCCGGTCATTACCCGAGAAAATGAATCCGATGGGACCTGCCAGGTCGTTAGCGTTGAAATCCTTTGTGAACAACCGGGTGCCTTTGGTATCATAAAGGTACAATTTCCCCTTGTCAATAAAAAGAAATTCTCCCGTTCCGTCGCCATCGATGTCAAAATAATCGAAAGCATGGTCGGCCGAAAAGTTCTGGGTTGCTATTTTCCTGACGTCTCCGTTAAAGGAGATCAGCTGTATCTCCCCGTCGGGCGAACTGCAGACAAGCGACGGATCCTGACCCGGGGTAAGCCTTATCTCACTGTTGACAGCCTTTCTTACAGGCTCCCTGGTGGTAAACCTTACCGACCCTCTCCTGTCGAGGAAGTAAAGCCCTGTTTCATCACCGGCTACAATATAGTCCTTGCCGGCAACCCTGAAGAACTTGATTTCCGACCTCACCAGTCCCTGGGTTTTATAGGGAACCCATCCCCTGACAATACTGCCGGTTTTGTCATAGGCATAGACGAGCCTGTCCTCTCCGGCCACAAAAAGCCGGTAATCGCGGTTGTTGTCATAGTCGAAAACCGACAGGGGACCGGCAGCAGGACTGCGCATCTTAACGGGAAACCTTTCTACATAGTTGCCGTTTCTGTCGAGGAGGTGAAAGTATTCCCTTCCTGCAAAAAGGAGCTGGAACTTGCCATTCCTGAGGTAGTCTATCATGAATACCGGGCCGTTAATCCGTTCCCTCACGGGGGCCTTCCAGAGCACCCTGCCCGCAGCATTTATAAGGTAAACATTGTTTCTCAGATCCTGGACGAAGATCTCCCTGGCCCCCGTATTATGATTGGTGAAGAAGAAGGGTTTTATGCAGGCAGTGGTATCGAGCAGTGTCTCCCACTCACTGGTTGACTCCTCCCTTATCTCATCAGCAAATTTTACCGAAAGGCTGTGATAGAGCATGTCGTTGCTGGGTGCAAACTGAAACCCGATAGCTGAAATTTTCCTTATCGACTGTGCATTACTATTAAGAATTTTTGAAGCTGCCGGTGTTATGAATCCGGAAATATAACCGGTAATCCTGGCAGGAACGCAGTAAAAGGAGTATGACATCCTCGATGGCAGTGTTGACGCAAAATCGCGGTATCCCATGTCGTTATAGAGTGTCCTGTTCAGTATGTTGTCATAGAGCACCTTTGTTATCGTAACATAGGAACTGCCGGTAATCAGGAAGTTGTCGTAAACGGCATACCAGAGGTCGCTGAATCCGGGGGCAAATCCCGGTGCCAGCAACTGGTGCAGCCCGGCAGATGGTGCCTTGTAAACGGCGATACGGGTTTGTTCGTCGGGTGTGAACCAGGTAACCGGATCGTCGTTGCCCGTTGAATTCTCCTTAAGGATGTTATTGATTGCCTTATCGATATGGTCACGGTTCCTGACCTCATACATCAGCACCCTGTTTTCCTCCACCGGCCTCTCCCTGATGTCAATCAGGGCTTTGGTGATTTCATCCCCGGTGAAGGGTAGTATCTGTGAGGCGATAAGCGACAGCACGTCACTGCCGGTGCCCGATACGGGTTTTGAGTTCCTGTAGGCTGCCATGGCAGTTGTTTCAAAGAGTGCCGTGGCTACAGGCAGTATCCTGTGGGAATCGAACGATATGGCGGTGATGGTCCTGAACCTGTACAGGCTGTTGCCCTGATCATTACTCTCAATGTACCCGCTTACTATCAGGCCGTTCTCCCTGACCAGCATGTCGCCCTCTGAGCTCCCTGCAAGACCGCCCGAAGCTTCTGACAGAACCCTGCCCCTTCCTGCAGTGAAGGAAGACAGGAACCGTGGCAGGTTACGGAAGATTACAAACAGCCTGTCTTCATTCTGCCCGGCTGCCCCGTAAACGCGTGCAAAGGACAGGTCACTCCTGATATCTGCCTCTTCATCGGCATGTCTGATAGCCGTCTCAATCAGGACCTTTGATGGTGAACACAGCAATGAACCTGTTCGGAATGAGACATATACCCACTCATCTGCCTCTCCTCCCCTTAAGGGTATTTCCATTATATCAGAACCCTGGTAATCCGTTTCATTTATTTCTGCGGCACCCGCCATGGTGAGTATCTCCCTTACATGCCTCAGCTTCATCTCGGGGGTCACGTTTATCGACAGCAGCGGAACAAGTCTTCCCTTACCCATTATGTGAAAAGAGACGACTGAACTGCCGAAACCGAAAAGCCTCTTTACCTCCTTCCTGCTTAAAAGAGTGTCGAGGAAGGTGAAGGCTGAATGGAATTCCCTGAGTTCCTTAACCTCCTCCATCTCCCTGAACAGACCGGAGCGGCCCGACAATTTGTTGAGCAGACCCGGAAGATCGGGTGACTCCAGCAAAAAACATGCATCGGGAGGTACCGGCCTGTAAGGATCGCCAAATCCTGCTGCCGGACTCTTCCGCATAAAAAACCAGAGGGAAGCTGCCAGCAGTGACACCAGCAGCAAAATCATCAATCCGTTCCTTCTGCTCACTTGGTTCAGGTATTGGTTTAGTTATTACCTCAAAAATAGCAATATTTGCCTTATCCGGATTATTATCAACAGTAAACTGCTGCAAAGCATCGCAGAATAAATCTATGTGGTACATTTTTTGAGGCTTGAAAAGGTTGTTATTCCATCAAACATCTCCATTATCATGAAAAAATACCTTCTGATTCTTATTACCTTTATTTTAACCACAAATCTTCATGGTCAGTACATAAGGGTTCTGGATGAAGATAACAAGCCGGTGCCCGATGTTGCCGTCTACGACAACACACGCTCTTCACTTACCTACACCTCCCGGACCGGAAGGGTTGCCATATCAGCTTTCAGCAGGGCTGGTGCAATATGTTTCCAGCACTTCGCGTTCGATAACCTTTGCCTGTCGCCGCAAGAGATACAGGCCATGGACAACGTTGTCAGGCTTACGCGAAAGGTTTTCGTTGTAGATGAATTCGTGGTTTCAGCGAGTCGCTGGGAACAGAAGGCCGATGAGGTACCCAATAAGATAACTCCTGTACTCAAATCGGTGGTACAGCTTCATAATCCGCAAACGGCAGCCGACATGCTCAGCCTCTCGGGAGATGTCTTCATACAGAAGAGCCAGCTTGGAGGGGGCAGTCCTATGATAAGGGGCTTTGCCACTAACAGGATACTTATCGTGGTTGACGGGGTAAGGATGAACAACGCCATATACCGCGAGGGGAACATCCAGAATGTCATCTCACTCGATCCCTCGGTCATAGAAAGGACAGAGGTGGTTTTTGGTCCGGGAGCAACCATCTACGGCAGCGATGCCATAGGAGGAGTGATGGACTTCCATTCGAAAAGAGCCCTGGTTTCAACAGGCGACAATCTATTTATAAAGGCAGACGTCTATACCCGTTATTCAACCGCCAACAATGAAAAGACGGGCCACTTCGACATCAACATCGGAGGTAAAAAACTTGCCCTCCTCACGGGCATTACCTACTCCGACTTTGGTGATCTGCGTATGGGAAAGCCTCAGTACGACACCTACCTCCGCCCTGAATATGTACAGAGGATTGACGGCAGGGACAGTATATTCGTCAACAGTGACCCGCAGGTACAGTACTTTTCGGGCTACAACCAGATATATACCATCAATAAACTCAGGTTCAGGGCCTCCGATAACTTCAACCTTACAATATCAAACCATTGGTCAAAACTATCCGATGTTCCCCGTTACGACAGGCTTATTGTCTACAGGTCGGGGAAACTGAGATACGGCGAATGGAGATACGGACCACAGGAGTGGCTCATGACATCGGCTGAAGCTGTCTGGAAGGGGAATGGAAAGATCTACGATGATATCAAACTGATTGCCGCTCACCAGTTCTACCGCGAAAGCAGGCACGACAGGGCTCTCAACAAGAATGATCTCAACAGCCAGTATGAAAGGCTCAACATCTTCTCCCTGAATCTGGATATCGACAAATCTCTTGACAAGAATCAGCTGATCTACTACGGACTTGAATATGTCATGAACGATATCAATTCCGTGGCTGACATAACCAATATATCGACCGGAGTGGTTACTCCGGCAGGGACAAGGTACCCCAACGGATCGAACATCTTCAGCAGCTACTCGGTATATGGCGGATACAAGAATCCTGTTACCGGATCATTTGCCATCAACACCGGTTTGAGATACAACTATGTTACCCTCAATTCAACAATAGAGGATAACTCGTGGTATAATTTCCCCTTCACGGAGATATCAATAGCCGGAGGGGCTCTGACCGGTTCTGCAGGCATAGTCATGAAACTGGGGTCCATGACCGAACTGACGGCTAACGCATCAACAGGTTTCAGGGCTCCCAACCTCGACGATGCAGGAAAGGTCTTCGAATCTGCTCCCGGGGTGGTTGTCGTCCCCAACCCCGACCTCAAACCCGAATATGCCTGGAACATTGATGCGGGTATAACAAGAAATTTTGGCAGGGTGCTCCACGCGGAGATCAACGGATTCTTTACATGGCTCGATAATGCCATGGTAAGGCGCGACTTTCTCTTCAACGGAGAGGACTCAATCATGTACCTCGATCAGCTCAGCAAGGTTGAAGCCGTCGTCAATGCAGGCAATGCAATGGTTTACGGCTTGCAGATAAGCCTGCAGGCTAACCTCATTCGTGATCTCAAGCTTAGGTCAACCCTCAACATTACCGAAGGAAAGGTTCTGGTCGGCATACCACTG
>JAVEWX010000191.1:0-4550 GCA_034004335.1 Bacteroidales bacterium
ACAGGTAGGTGTTCCGTCAGCCATTGTCGAATGAGGAATACCAAATTCATCGGGCGCCCCCGACCACCAGCTGCCGCAGATTGCTCCAATACTGACCATATGAGGGGGAATATCACCCGGAAAACCCTCGTCCTCATCGAGGAGGTGATGGTAATGCCTGTGGGTGTGAGCGGCAAGTGTTGCACTCCTGGGATGATCAGCCAGGATACGGTAGAATTCTTCACGTTCCGCAGGATCAGCCCAACCAGTTGACCCGGCATAGGGTATGTGAGTGAGAAGCACCAGTAACTGGTCATCAGGAATTCTGGCCACTTCGTTTCTGACAAATTCAAGCTGGTTGCTTCCCAGTCCGGTGCGGTAACGCCTGCCTGCTTCATCAACAATCCATCTGATTGTGTTAAGCACAATGAAATGGGCCGGCCCGCATGTAAAAGAATAATAGTCGGGACCAAAGTTGCGGTACCACGACCCGAGCGCATCGGTATTGTTGTCGCCGGTGTAGTCGTGGTCGTGGTTACCCGGTACATAAATCCAGGGAATATCGATGGCAGCGATGGTCCCTGTCATATGTTCATAGAGGTTGAGATTGTCATATACAATGTCACCGAGTACAACTCCGAAGGTGGCAGTGGTGCCGATAAGTTCTGCAACCATATCCTGCTGAATGTAATGTATCTCCCTGTCGTTCCGGGGCTGTGTGTCACCGAATACAAGGACATCAATGTTGTTGGGTTCCCTGCTGCGGTAGAGAGGAAAATTGACAGGCGAGGCAAGGGGTTCCGTGGAATCCAGTCCGGAGTACCTGGTCCCTGATGCTCCGAAGGGCATGTTCATCCTGTAGAAAATGGGGGTGTTCCTATCGTCAAGAGGAAAGCTGTAGTCACGGGGTTTTATCACGAAAACCGCTGAATTTTCAAGCAGGGGAAGTTCGTAGATACCTCTCCTGTTTGTAATTGCAACCTCCCTGCCGTTTGAAACAGCAACACCTTTAAGTGGTTTGTCCCTTACCTTGTCAAAGGTTCCGTTCCTGTTTGCATCGTTGAATACTACTCCGGTCACCTTGCCAGGTGAGGGCTCAGGAACAGATGTTCGCGCACATGATACAAACATCAGCAATAAAGCGATGACGACTGTTAATATTCTCTCACTATTCATAATGGCAGCATTTTTTGTCTGAGTGAAAGATAGAAAAAAATAAGACTGAGTGGGCCAATGACCTTTGTGTTGAGCAGATAGGGAGTATATGGGCTTAACGGCAATGGTTTTAAAGGACATCCGTCCTATTTTCTTCCCGTACCCTGGTTATCGTGGCGGAACCTGGGCCAGGGAGACAGGGGGTCGGGCCCGCTGCTTAGTGATTCAATACCGTAGACCGTACCGGTAAGACCATTGATGTAAAGTATTCCATTACTGTCAATTACCGGGCTTGACCAGATGACTGCTGAGTTCACCTCCCTCATTGCGAGAAGAGAACCGTCGGTTGTTGACAGCGCATATACCCTGCCGAATTCCTGTCCGAAATAGATGATATTTCCTGTGCCGAGAGCCGGGGAAGAATAGATGTCGAAATGATAGGAGGGAACATCCTCCGGAAGGTCGGACGGTTCGAATTTCCATTTCAGGGTTCCGTTTGGGTTAAGACAAAACAAAGCCGAGGAGGGTGAGCCAGAGCATATTCCGAAATAGATACAACCATCCGAATCTACCGCCGGAGAGGAACGGGGTACTCCTGTGAATCCGATGGAAGCAAGGTCAAATGTCCACAAAATATCTCCTGTGGCCGAGACAGCAAAAGCTATTCCCGGTTGGGCAATAACGTAGATTGTGCCATCGCTGCCAATGGCCGGAGAAGCAAGACAATAGTCATTGACGCCGAGGTGGCGACTCCAGATTACTGACCCATCATCCGGATCGAGAGCCGTGAGCGGTATGTTGTGAAAGACAAAATAGACGGTTCCGTCTTCCCCGATAACGGGTGAATTTCTGAGCGTTTCAGCGGCATCGCTGAAAGCTGTCCATTTGACGGAGCCATCGGGATTGAATGCGTACAGTTTGTCACCGGCCACGTAGATGGTACCGTCTGAACCTATGGCAGGCGCTGAGAGTCCAACCTGGCTTGTGGGATTCCCGTTGCTGATTAATATCTTCCTGATTAGTGCTCCTTCGGGCGAAACCTGGTACAGCCTGTCCTGTGATTTGTAGTTCTCCGGCAGGTTGCGCGATTCCGTGGTAAACCATATTGTATTGTCGGGGGCAACGGCTGGAGCCGATCTGACCTCTTCATTCAGGAGATCTATGGACCACTTCTTTACTCCCGTTGCTGCATCAATGGCAATAAATCTGTTGCCCATTCCGGGTGTTGCCAGCAAACCCCCTGAAGTACCTGTATATATTGTGGTTTCATCAAAGCTAAGGGCAGGGGAAGCATAATATATCTCCCTTCCGGTATCATATTCCCAGCGTACCGGCATTGGTCCGGGATCCTTAAACTCCGGCTTTCTGCAACCCGATGGAATAATCAGTAATATCAGCAGAGTAACAATATGATTCGATAGTTTCATTGCATCAGAATTCTCTGTTGCCTTAAGCAAAGTTATGATATAATAATCATACGGAAGAGTCGAATGAACAGGTTTGTCCGGGTTGCTTTGCTCTTATGTCCTTACTAATCCGGACCGGCAGGTTGCTATAAAAGCAATTTGCATAACTTTGATAAAGCATATCAAACCGTTTCGAACAGAAAGATCAGTTATGGAATACCAGGAGTCAAAGACAAAGATAATAGCCACCATGGGTCCGGCGTCGGCACCAAAGGATGTGCTTCGCAGGATGTTCCTGAGGGGGGTGGACGTATGCCGTCTTAATTTTTCCCACAGCGATTACGGAAAACATGTCGAGGTTATTAAGACAATTCGGGAACTGAATACGGAACTCGGCCTTAATGTGTCAATACTCGCTGATCTGCAGGGACCAAAGATCAGGGTTGGTGAGGTTGAGAATAATGCAGTGGAACTGGCTGATGGCAGCGAGTTTTCCTTTACCACGGAAAAATGTATCGGCAATGCCTCAATGGCTTACCTGAGTTACCTTACATTTCCCCGGGATGTCAGTCCGGGCGACCTGATAATGGTTGATGACGGCAAGATTAAGCTTCAGGTGATTGATACAAACCACCTCGACAGGGTAAGGACAAAAGTCATCAGCGGCGGAATCCTGAGTTCCAGGAAGGGAGTTAACCTGCCTGACACGAAGATATCGTTGCCGAGCCTGACCGAGAAGGACAGGGAGGATGCCATCTTTGCACTTCAGCAGAAGGTTGACTGGATAGCCCTGTCGTTCGTCAGGTCGGCCACCGACATTGTCGAACTTAAGGACCTGATACGAAAAAATAAGGGTAATGCCTCGGTAATAGCAAAAATTGAAAAGCCTGAGGCGCTGGAGGAAATTGATAATATCATTGATCTCGCTGATGGTATAATGGTCGCCAGGGGCGATCTTGGGGTTGAGGTTGATTTCTACAGGGTACCACTGATACAAAAGGAGATTGTGGAGAAGTGCATTGCTGCCTCCAAACCGGTTATTATAGCCACCCAGATGATGGAAAGCATGATAACCAGTTTCAGACCTACAAGGGCTGAGGCAAATGATGTTGCCAATGCAGTGCTCGACGGTACCGATACTGTTATGCTGAGTGGTGAAACATCGGTGGGCCGATACCCCGTGGAGGTCATAGAATGCATGAACGACATAATTCTCTGGACCGAGAAGGAGGCCTATCGTTACAACAGGGGGAAGGCACCCTCTGAATTCAGTAAGACATTTATTGTCGATTCCCTCTGTTACAATGCCGCCCTTCTTGCCACGCAATCAAATGCGGCAGCCATCATACTGTTCACTCATTCCGGAAAGGCAGTGTACCAGATATCAGGTCACCGGCCCAGAACAAAGATATTTGGATTTACCAACGACAGGCTCCTGATCAGCAAGCTCTCGCTGCTCTGGGGCGTAAAGGCATTCGATTTTGCATTCGACATGAGCATAGATGATGCCATAGCATATTCAATAAAAATGCTGAAGGAAAGAAATGAAATAAGGAACGGCGACATTGTGATACACCTTGGCAGTACACCGCTGCAGAAAAGGGGCAGGCTTAATATGCTGAAGATAACCTATGTCTAAGAAAGGAAAGATCTTTTTGCAGTTATCCGGTCATGGAGTACTATAGATCTTTGTCTTCTGCTTTTTCCTGTTTACTGATTCCCGAAGCAATCAGGCTTGCAAAAAGGAGACATAAAATACCTGGAAGAATTGTCATGGGATTGAACGGATCAGATACCCAGAATTGCCTGCCTATTACATAGCCAATGTGAAGGCATCCGACGGCCAGCAAAATCAGGGCCAGCCTTTTTTTGTCCTTGTTGGTAATTGTCTTCATGTTAATGGATATTTAGTCTGACAACAGATATAGTCATGCTATTCTTTCACATCATATGCCATTAGCGATTTACCGCGGCGGACATATAGTATTCCATTGTTTATTACCAGGTGGG
>JAVEWX010000192.1:0-4548 GCA_034004335.1 Bacteroidales bacterium
AGTTTTGCCTATCATTTTGCAAGCTTTTTAACGAATCTACCAAAATGCCTGCAAACTGACAAACATTAATATTAACTTATATTATTAGTTATCAACAATATAGATACATTTTAAGGGTCGACTATTTTAGGGTTTACGGAGGCTGTCACCTGAAATGGAGGCAGCCTCATTTCTTTTTCACAGTCTGACAAGATATCAAAAAAATACTTGTCGTTCCGAGCTGAAAGGTTAACTTTGGATAATATCCTAAATCAGACGGAAGATGAAAACATTGGCTACAGTGATTAAAGTTACGTTGTTGCTTTGCATGATCGTTCTGGTGAATGATCCCTTGTCAGCACAATCTCCTGAGAAAATGAGCTACCAGGCTGTTGTCAGGAACCCGGAAGGGGTCCTGGTCTCAAACAAGACTGTCGGAATGCGGGTAACAATTCTCAGAGAAGGTCCTGCAGGTACAGTGGTATACAGAGAGACGTACAACCCTGGTCCGGTAACTAATGCGAACGGACTGGTTACCCTGGAGATAGGATCAGGTATCCCATCGGATGGGATCTTCTCAGCTATCGACTGGTCCTCCGGAACATACTTCATGAAGGTTGAAACAGATCCGGACGGATCAACAAACTACACCATCGAAGGAATTACGCAGCTTGTAAGTGTACCCTATGCACTGTTTGCGAAGAGAGCTGCGGAATTCACCGAGTCGGATCCAACCTGGAACGGCGCTGCTGATCAGGCAGGTGCTATCGGGCGTGCAGGTAATGTGGGTATAGGAATCTCAGTACCAGATGCACTCCTGCATACCTACGGAACCAGTACCGGAGGCGGTAATATTCTCTTCATGGGAAATTTTAAGGCAACAACTCCAGGCGATCCTCCTGCCTCAGGAGCAGGGACCAGGATGATGTGGTACCCCGACAGGGCAGCCTTCAGGGCAGGTTTTGTTTCAGGCAGTCATTGGGACAAGGACAGCATCGGTAACTTTTCTTTTGCATACGGAGTTAATGCTATTGCCAGGGGAAATAATTCTTTGTCAGCCGGTAATGGAACAAATGCCAGGGGAGGCATGTCTGTTGCTATGGGAAATTATACTAAGGCTTTCGGACATTACTCCACAGCACTTGGTAACACCACCACCGCTTCCGGAGATAATTCCACCTCATTGGGAGGTAATACTGTTGCGTCAGGAGCTAATTCCACCTCTCTGGGATTAAACACAACAGCTTCCGGATTGTCATCAGTTGCCATGGGTCAAAATACTGTTGCCTCCGGCGATTTTTCTCTTGCGACAGGGTACAGCACCCAGGCAACAGGCAATTATTCAACAGCCCTCGGATACGCTACCTATGCCCCTGCATTGGCAGCCACCGCTATCGGGGCCATGACTACCGCTTCGGGGACATATTCAACAGCAACGGGAGGTGAGACAACAGCCTCCGGTTCATTCTCAACGTCAATGGGAAGGGGATCGAGGGCAACGGGTGACTATTCATTCGCCATTAATTTGGCCCCAACCCAGGGTCCGGAAGTTGGAGCCAATACATTCCGGATATCGGGAGCAACATCCATCGGTGGCAATGTTGCGTGGACAAACCACAGCGATGGCAGGCTGAAAAAAGATATAGAGCAACTGGAGAATGAAAACAACCTTGACAGGATAATGCAGCTGAATGGTGTAAGATTCAGGTGGAAGGAAAATGGTTCTCTCCTGAACCTGGGATTTATCGCCCAGGAGGTACTCGGCATAATCCCTGAGTCGGTACGTTATGATCCGCTTAACGATATCTATTCAATGGAATATACTGCCATAATTCCCGTACTGGCAGAAGGCATTAAGCAGCAGCAGCATGAGATAGAAGCAGTAAGGGATGAAAACCGGCAGCTCAGGTCAGAACTTGAAATCCTGAAAGAAAGACTTGCAGCAATTGAGGCGTTTATTAAACAGTAAGTTACCCTAACATTTCCATTATGATTCTTGTAAGAAAAGCCTCGGGCGAAGAGGAACCATTTGATTCACATAAACTTGAAGGTTCTCTGCGCAATGCCGGCGTCGGGGATGACATCATCGGGGAGATAATTACCGATATCACCGAATGGATATTCCCTGGTGTGACAACCAAAAAGATCTATTCCAGGGCATTCCAGTTACTGAAACGCATAAAGGGTATTTCTGCAATAAGGTACCGGCTGAAACAGTCGATGCTCGAAATGGGACCCACAGGATACCCTTTTGAACACTTCATCGGCAAAATATTCGAAACCCAGGGCTATCAAGTAAAAACCGGCCAGGTACTGGAAGGGATGTGTGTAACCCACGAGATGGATGTAATAGCTACAGGAAAGGAGGTTCAGCACCTGGTTGAATGCAAGTATGGCCAGGACCAGGGCAAATACATTTCCGTACAGACACCCCTATACGTGAGGTCGAGAGTAAACGATATCATTGAAAGGTACCGGAAGTCGGGGAAGTATGAGGGATATTCTTTTACCGGCTGGGTTGTTACCAATACGCGGTTTTCGGCCGATGCAATAAAATATGCTGAATGCAGCGGACTGAAACTAATGAGCTGGGATTACCCCGGTGGAAACAGCCTGAGAGAAATAGTGGAGAGGGAACGTATATACCCTGTCACTGCCCTCACAAAGCTTACCATCAGGGAAAAGCAGCAGCTAATGGAAAAGGGAATAGTAACATCCGAACAACTGCTTGGCAACCTCGAGGTGCTTGATTCAATTGAATTCCGCCACAGCAGATCAACTGCTCTCCTCAGGGAGCTTAACGACATAGCCAGCCTTCCGGTGATTAACAGATGAAATTAAAGGAGAAAGGGCATCGGTTGGCAGCTACGCTGCCGAATGGGGCATGGGGCATGGGGCATGGAGGAAAGGGTAATCGGTAATCGGTGGTCGGTAACCGGTAAATCCCCGTAGGGGTTGGATATCAATAGAAGAGGGGTCTCCCCCATGTAAGCGCCTCGCAGCGAATGGGGCATGGGGCATGGAGGAAAGGGTAATCGGTAATCGGTGGTCGGTAATCGGTAAAACCCCGTAGGGGTTGGATATCAATAGAAGAGGGGTCTCCCCCATGTAAGCGCCTCGCAGCGAATGGGGCATGGGGCATGGAGGAAAGGGTAATCGGTAATCGGCGGTCGGTAATCGGTAAAACCCCGTAGGGGTTGGATATCAATAGAAGAGGGGTCTCCACCCATATAACCGCCTCGCAGCGAATGGGATGTAGGAAAGACAGAAGACAAAAGACAAAAGACAAAAGATAAAAGACAAAAGGCACAAGAGTTAAGATATTTATTAATTGTATTGAATTATTGAACCGAGCCGCAGGTGAGTTCACGACCGAAGGGAGCAAACCCATAACACTCAACCCACGAACAACCCGTAACAAATAACCCGCAACCCTGAACCCATGAAACAACTATCCATCCTTATCCTCCTGTCAGCAGCGCTGATCTCATGCACTCAGGAACAGGCTAAACTTTACGAATGGCGTGGATATGACCGCAATGGAATCTATCCCGACAAAAACCTGCTCGAGGAATGGCCAACGGAAGGCCCGGAGTTACTCTGGTCAATCGATGACCTTGGCAATGGCTTCAGTGCCCCGGTTTTTGCCGGGAACCATTTCTTCCTTACGGCCGAGGTTGATACTATGGCCATACTGTACTGCTACGACCTTAAAGGGAAGAAAGTATGGCAGACAACCCTTGGCAGGGAATGGATGAAAAGCTATCCGGGGGGAAGAGACACCCCTACTGTCGTTGATGATTTGCTGTATATAGGAACCGGACTCGGAGACCTTTTTTGCGTTAACAGGCACAGCGGTGAGATTGTCTGGTCGAAGCGTCTGAAGGAGGATTTCAATGGTCTTCTTCCGTTACACGGCTATTCCGAGGCTCCGCTTACAGATGGTGACCTGGTGTTCTGGACACCCGGGGGAAAGGAGCATAACGTGGTAGCTCTTAACAGGTTCACAGGAGAACTTGTATGGTCTAATCCGGGTTTCGGTGAGGCTATGGGTTATCATTCGGCAAGACTAGTAAGGTTTCCCGAGAGGAATATCATGGTAACGTTCTCATCATGGCATCTTATGGGATTCGACACATCGACAGGAGAACTGCTGTGGTGGCATGAACAGGACAACCTTAAACCCGAGGAAAGAAAACCAGGTTACGGCGACACTCATACCAGTACTATACTCTATGAGGACGGTGCCATATACTACCAGGCAGGCGATGGCAACGGTGGTGTAAAACTATCATTATCTGAAGACGGAAGATCAATTACCGAGTTATGGAGGAATCCGAAGTTTGACGGCTACATGGGAGGAATCGTGAAGCTTGGGGATTACATCTTCGGCACCGGAACTTCACGTCCGGAACTGCGATCAATAAACGCAATTACCGGTGAGTTTGCCGATTCCCTCCGTCTTGGTGCCGGCACGGTGATATCAGCAGATGGTTTGCTGTACTATTATTCACAAAAGGGCGAAATAAGCCTGGTAAGGCAGGAAAACGGAAAAATGGAGCAGATCAG
>JAVEWX010000193.1:0-4531 GCA_034004335.1 Bacteroidales bacterium
GTGGGTCAGCCGTTGAGAATGAAGTATACAGTGTGCTTCAGGGCTTCGATGCTGCCATCTTTCCGCTGGCTACCGTCCCGGTACCATATAACGGTAAAGTTGTAGGAGCCGTCTGGGTAAGGATACACCTTGAAAAGCATCTTCCCGTAGTCAAGATAAAACAGATAGTCAACAGGACAGCCCTGATATCGATAGCAGGTTTTATTATACTGATGGCAATATCCTCGCTGTGGACCGGTGAGATGACATCAATAAAGAGGGAGATAAACAACATCAGGGGTAACCCTGGATACCGCCTGAGCAGAAGGTGGGGTATTTTCGGTTATATTGCCGAATCCGTGAATAAAATGCTTGACACCATTGAGTCGGAGCATACGAAGCGTGAGGCACTGGAGAGACAGCTCCGCCAGAAGGAAAAGATGGCCTATCTGGGAAACATGGTGGCCGGCGTTGCCCATGAGGTAAAGACTCCTCTCTCAATCATTAAGACAAGGCTTCAGATATGGCAGAAGGATCTTGCTGCCGGACAGAAGGAGAATAGAGTCATATCGGATGATTCCCTGAAGATGGTAATAGGTGAGACCGACCGGTTGTCGGCGCTTGTTAACAAGCTTCTGATATTTGCCAGTCCGATAGACAAAAAGATCAGGCCGGCTGACCTGAATGCAGTCGTTTCTGAGGTTGTCGGAATGATGAATGAGGATGTACATAAGGGATCAGCAATCATAGAAGTGAAGCCTGGCAGTGAACTGCCTGATGTTATGATAGATCAGGCATCGGTGAAACAGGTGCTGATAAATGTAATGAGGAATGCGATTGATTCTGTTGATGGAAACGGCAAGGTTACAGTGTCAACTGGGTTGGATGTGGACAGAAAGATGGCATTAATTGAAATAATGGACGATGGAGGGGGAATTCCTGAAGACAAGCTTGAGAATATCTTCGAACCTTTTTTTACTCTCAAGGACAATGGTGTTGGTCTGGGGCTCGCGATTTCATACCAGATAATAAAGGCTCATGGCGGTGAGATAACTCTTCAGAACAATCCTGATAAGGGTGTCATATGCTCCATCAGGCTGCCGGCAAAACAGTAGATAAGTATGGAGAAGAGAGAGAAGAGAGTCCTTGTGATTGATGATGAAGCTTCAATAAGAATGAATGTGACCGACATCCTCAGCCCCATTGGGTATAAAGTGAGTGAGGCTGCTGACGGTATAAGGGGTCTTCAGATACTGGAGGATTCCGACCCCCATGTGGTCATTCTCGACATCAATATGCCCAGGATGAATGGCCTTGAGGTGCTGAGGGAGATAAAACTGAGGACCCACGGTGTTCCGGTAATAATATTTACTGCTTTCGGTACCAGCGAGAGGGCTATTGAGGCTATGAAGCTTGGCGCATTCGATTATGTTGAGAAGCCTTTTGATATAGAAGAGTTTATACTCTCCGTTGAGCGTGCCTGTGAATATTGTGAACTATTGAAGGAGGTGGAAAATCTGAGGACTCTCGTAAGGAAATCAATAGGTGGAAAAATAGATAGTGAGATTGTCGGACGCGACCGGAAAATGCAGGACATATTCAAGGTCATTGGCCGTATTGCTCCTACCGAGGCAACGGTCCTTATTCAGGGAGAAAGCGGAACGGGCAAGGAATTAATAGCTGATGCAATACAAAGACATTCAAAGAGATCGGATAAGCCTTATGTGAAAATCAATTGCGGGGCCCTTTCGGAATCGGTCCTTGAGAGCGAGATATTCGGGCATGAAAAGGGTTCATTTACGGGAGCTGATGCCAGGCGCAAGGGATTGTTTGAAATAGCTGACGGGGGAACCGTCTACCTTGACGAAATAAACAGCATGCCTCAGTCACTTCAGGTGCGTCTCCTCAGAATATTGCAGAAACAGCCCTTCTTCAGGTTAGGTGGAGTAAATCCCGTAACAACTGATGTCAGGATCATTGCCTCTTCAAATCTTAATATTGAAGAGGAGGTGGCCAGGGGCAGTTTCAGGGAGGATCTTTACTACAGGCTGAATGTGGTCAGAATAAATGTTCCTCCTCTCAGGGAAAGAAGGGTTGACATTAACCATCTCATAGATCATTTTCTTGTCAAATATGGCTCAGGAGAAAAGATCGTTGTCTCCCCGGAAACCAGGAGATTGCTGAACAGCTATCATTGGCCCGGCAATATCCGTGAGCTTGAGAATGTCATCTACAGTGCCATGGTGACCTCCTCCGACAAGATTCTGAATATCAAGGATCTTCCTGATCAGTCTTCTCCATGCCCCGAAACTTTTTCCTTCATATCACTGATAGAAAAGGGGATGTCATTCAGGGAAGCCGTAACTTGGATAGAGAACCAGATAATAAAGGAGGCCCTGACAAAAAATGACAACAACCAGAGCAAGGCCGCCAGGTATCTGAAGATGAACCGGAGGCAGCTATATTCAAGGATGAAGGGTATCTGAGCAATTTCCGTTCACATGAAAAAGGAACACCGGCCTCCATTCGGCAGCCGGTGTCCATCCATTAAATCTTGCCTCCCAGGGCGGGATGGCTTAGTTCATAAGTCCCCTGTTCTTGAGCAGTGCCTCAATACCGGGTTCCTTACCCCTGAAGTTAAGATAAAGCTGTCTGGCCTCTTTTGAGCCCCCTTTTGAGAGTATCTCCCTTTCAAATGCTGCAGCAACCTGCGGGTTGAAAATATCGCCTGTCTCCCTGAAAGCCTGGAATGCATCGGCGTCAAGCTGTTCGCACCAGATGTAACTGTAGTAGCCTGCCGAGTAGCCGCCTGAGAAAATATGGCTGAAATAGGTCGACCTGTATCTTGGAATGATTTCACTTATGAGTCCGTACTTCTTCATGGCGTCAGCTTCAAACTGTGCGGTATTCAACTCATCAGGGGAAGTTATGGCATGGTATTCCATGTCGAGAAGCGACGCAGCAACGTATTCCACTGTGGTGAAACCCATATTGAATTTGCTTGCCCTGTCAAGCTTATCGATGGTTTCCTGTGGCAGTACCTCGCCGGTCAGGTAGTGTTTTGCATAGACCTTCAGGACTTCCGGTTCGAGAACCCAGTGCTCCATTATCTGTGAGGGCAGCTCCACAAAGTCCCTTGCCACCGAAGTGCCCGATACGCCCGGATAGGTAGAGTTTGAGAGCAACTGGTGGAGGGCATGGCCGAATTCATGGAAATATGTCGATGCCTCTTCAGCAGTAAGCAGTGCCGGTTTGTCGCCTGAAGGGGGAGTGAAGTTTGTTACTATCGAAACCAGCGGTGTTATCATTTCGCCATTCTCATCCCTCATCTGTTTCCTGAAGGCAGTGCACCATGCTCCACCGTTCTTTGATGCTCTCGGGAAATTGTCGATGAATAGTATTCCTACATGATTTCCATCGCGTGAAACTTCGTAAGTCCGTGCTTCGGGGTGATAAACCGGCAGGTCCTTCCTTTCTGCGAAATCGAGGTTATACAATCGTTTTGCGACATAGAACATTCCATCGCGAACATTATCAACTGCAAAGTAGGGTCGGGTGAGTTCATCGTCAAGGTCATACTTTTCCTTTTTTATCTTCTCAGTATAATACCACCAGTCCCATGGTTCGAGTTTAAAACTGCCGCCCTCTTTTTTTATCATTTCATTCTGAGCCTTTGCCTCATTAACCGCAACCGGGAGGGCCGCCTTCCATATCTGCTCGAGGAAACTGAATACGGTTTCGGGTTTGGCTGCCATGTTGAGTTCAAGAACGAAATCGGCATGGCTGGCATAACCCAGCAGGTTTGCCCTCTCACATCTCAGCCGGGCTATGTCGGCAACAATTTTGTTGTTGTCAGCCTCATTCCCGTTATTTCCACGCATGGCATAGGCTGTGAATATTTTTTCACGCAATTCCCTGTTCTCCGAATACTGAAGGAAAGGCCATATTGAGGGGGCTTGCAGGGTGAAGATCCATTTACCCTCCATTCCTGCATCCTTCGCAGCATTTGCAGCCTGTGCAACAAGACCTTCGGGCAGACCTTTAATATCTTCCTGATCCTCAATCTCAAGGCGGAAACCATTTGTTTCGGCCAGCAGGTTCTGTCCGAATTTTACTGAAAGCATTGACAATTCCTCATTAATCTTCCTGAGTTTGTCCTTGTTTTCCGGAGAGAGGTCGGCGCCATTCCTGACAAAACTCTTGTACCTGAGTTCAAGTACCCTTTTTTCTTCATCAGTAAGGTTGAATTTATCCTGATTTTCATATACCGATTTTATCCGTTCAAAAAGTTTTTCATTCAGGCTGATATCATCGCTGTGCTTGCTCTGAATGGGTGAGAGTTCACGGCTTATGGCCTGCAGTTCCGGATTTGTGTTTGCAGAACTGATGGGGCCGAATGTTGAACTTACCTTTCGCAGGAGAGATCCGCTGTATTCAAGTGGTTTGATAGTGTTACTGAAGTCAGGTTCTTCAGGATTGTTGATGATGGCCTCTATTTCCTTCATCTGTTCCTCAAAACCCTTTAGGAAGGCCGGCATATAATGCTCAGGCT
>JAVEWX010000041.1:0-21757 GCA_034004335.1 Bacteroidales bacterium
GGTATACAGGGATCATTACTACGGAACGCTTAAAAGCGAGATTGACAGGATATGGGGCGAGGGAAAACATATAATCTTCGATGTGGATGTCAGGGGTGGCATTAGCCTGAAAAAGATATTCGGTAAAAGGGCTCTTTCGATCTTCATAATGCCCCCATCCGTGGCAGAACTTGAAAAAAGGCTCCGCAACAGGGGAAAGGACAGCGATGAAAAGATCAGGATGAGGATTGAAAAAGCTACTGAAGAGATAAGGTATGCGGATAAATTCGACAGTATTATCATCAATGATGACCTTGAGAAAGCCAGGAAAGAAACCCTGGTTATGGTCTCGGGTTTTCTTAAATTGCCATGAACATGAATACGGGGCTATATTTTGGTTCCTTCAACCCGATCCATATCGGGCACCTTGCAGTGGCGAATTACATGGTTGAGTTCACTCCCCTCGACCGGATATGGTTCGTGGTCAGCCCCCAGAACCCCCTGAAGAGCAAGAAGAACCTGCTGTCGGGTTACGACAGACTCAAAATGGTGGACATGGCACTCGAAACTGACAAATTCCGCTTTTCATCTTCTGATGTGGAATTCAGGCTACCCATCCCAAGTTACACAATTGATACCCTTGCCCGTCTAAGGGAAAAACATCCGGCTGAACATTTTTCCCTTATCATGGGTGAAGACAACCTCTACACCCTTCACAAGTGGAAGAATTCGGAGCTTCTTGCAGAAAGTTGCGAAATGTATGTCTACCCCCGTCCCGGATCCGTCAGACCTGCCGACGACAATCTCGACAGGCTGCTGAAAAAAGCCACGGTGAAACATGTGAAGGCGCCACTGATAGATATCTCCGGCACCTTCATAAGGAATGCCATCGCCGGGGGAAAGGATATCAGGCACTTCCTACCCCCGGGGGTATATGATTATATCGAAAAAATGGGGTTCTACAGGTGAATCATCAGGCGCTCACGGCATGAATTATTTCCATTCCCCTGTGAATCGCCTTCTCATTCATGGGGATCATATCGTGATACCTTTCCGGCAATGATTTCTTAAGGCCCTTGATCACATTGCCGAGTTCAATGATCGGTTTTACCTTGAGGAATCCTCCCAGCACCACCATATTGAACACCTTCGATAATTTCATCTTCTGAGCTTCCTGGGTGGCATCAACACGATAAACTTTAATATCTTTCCTTACCGGATGACGGGTGATCCCGTTGCCGTCGTAGATGAGCACCCCCCCGGGCTTAATCGTATCCTCAAACTTATCAAGCGATTGCTGATTAAGAATGATCGCAGTATCGAACCTTCTTATTATCGGGGAACTGATCCTCTCATCACTTAGTATAACGATTACATTGGCAGTACCGCCCCTCATTTCGGGCCCATAGGAAGGCATCCAGCTTACCTCCATATCCTGCATTACTCCTGAATAGGCCATTATCTTTCCCATGGACAATACTCCCTGGCCCCCAAAACCTGCTATTAATATCTCTTCTGTCATTTTTTTTCGTTTTCTCTGTTTTAAAATCATTCCTGGGGAACCTTGAAATCTCCCAGCGGATAGAACGGGAACATGTTCTCCTCCATCCATTTGTTCGACTGCGTTGGGGTCATCTTCCATCCCGACGGGCAGTTAGACACTATCTCAATGAAACAGGTGCCCTTGTTCAGGAACTGATATTCAACGGCCTTCCTTATCGCTTTTTTAGTCTTTCTGACATTTGCAGGAGTATGAACACTCTGACGGGTAACGTAGTATGTGCCGGGTAGGGTGGCCACAATATCGGTCATTTTAAGCGGATTACCCATCATTTTCACATCGCGGCCATAGGGAGAGGTCGATGATTTCATACCCGGGATGGTTGTCGGGGCCATCTGTCCACCTGTCATTCCGTAGATACCATTGTTGATGAAAATTATCAGGATATTCTCTCCCCTGTTGCAGGCATGGATGGTCTCTGCCGTACCTATGGCAGCGAGGTCACCATCCCCCTGATAAGTGAATACAAACCTGTCGGGAAGCAGCCTCTTGATAGCAGTGGCCAGGGCCGGAGCCCTTCCATGCGCCGCCTGTTGCATATCAACATCGAGGAAGTTGTACATAAGTACCGAACAGCCAACCGGACAAATGCCTATGGTCTTCTCCTGCAGGCCTGTCTCATCAATCACTTCGGCCAGTATCCTGTGTGCGGTTCCATGTCCGCACCCGGGACAATAACTCAGAACATTATCGGTCATTAGCGGGGTCCTCTTGTAAACCAGTTCACCCTGCTCTATAATTGTTTTCGGATCAAATACTTCTGACATGACTTATCCTCCTATGATTTTTGTTTTGAGGTTTTCCAATACTTCTTCCGGAGTTGGTATTATCCCTCCCATCCTTCCGTAATGTTTTACGGGAACTTTGCCGCAGACCGACAGCATCACATCCTCAACCATCTGCCCAGCGCTCATCTCTATCGACAGCATCCCCTTTACCTGGCCGGCCAGTTGGTTGAGCCTTACCTTCGGGAAAGGGAAAAGGGTTATGGGTCTCAGCAACCCAACCTTAATACCCTCAGCCCTTCCCAGTTGCAACGCCTTCTGTGAAATACGGGCACTGCTGCCATAGGCTACAAGGAGGTATTCAGCATCCTCAACCATGAACTCTTCATACCTCACCTCATTCTCCTCAATAACGCGATACTTCTCAACCAGTTTCTGAACAAACTTCTCCTGTTTCGCAGAATCAAGGTCGAGGGAGGTGATGATGTTCCTCTCCCTGGTAGCAGGTTTTCCGGTGGTGGCCCAGCCAGGCACCTCCTTCGAACGCTCCTTCTGGGGATTCAGATAGACCTTCTCCATCATCTGACCAATGGCGCCATCGGACAAGATCATGGCAGGATTCCTGTATTTGAATGCCAGATTGAATGCCATCTCAACAAAATCAGCCATCTCCTGTACCGATGAAGGTGCCAGGACTATCAGCCTGTAATCGCCATGTCCTCCTCCTTTTACAGCCTGAAAATAATCGGACTGAGCGGGCTGAATGGTCCCAAGTCCGGGACCTCCTCTAACCACATTGACAATCAGACAGGGAAGTTCTGCCCCGGCTATGTATGTTATGCCTTCCTGTTTAAGGCTTATCCCGGGGGAGGATGAGGATGTCATCACCTTTTTTCCACAGCCGGCCCCTCCGTAAACCATATTGATGGCAGCAACTTCACTTTCAGCCTGAAGAACAACCATCCCTGTCCGTTCATAGGGTTTCTCTTCCATAAGATACTCGAGTACCTCACTCTGCGGCGTAATGGGGTATCCGAAGTAACCATCACAGCCCGAGCGTATTACAGCCTCGGCCAGTGCTTCGTTACCCTTCATAAGTCGTAATTCCTTTTCCATTATAGTTAATCAGTTATCGTTTGTCAGTTCTTACTTAAGTTTCCACATCCCGTGAATCAGTTTTTTCCGGGTTCAGATCTTCATTTTGTAAACAGTTATCACCCCGTCGGGGCATACCATGGCGCAGTTGGCACATCCGATACAGGCCTCCGGTGTAGCCGCATATGCATAGTAATACCCCTTACTGTTTACCTCTTTTGCCAGGGCAATGGTACTCGTGGGGCAGTTTACCACACAAACCTCACACCCTTTACATTTTTCAATGTTTACTACAATAGCTCCTCTTACTTTTGCCATATTGTCCTTAGTGTTATGTTAGTGACTGGAATGATCTTTATTGAAAGCGGCCAGTCTGAACTCCAGATCACCAAACTGGTCGTGGCTTACCTGCGATACGCATGCACGGAGTCCCTCGGTTCTCTCGCTGCCCGTTATGTCGAGTGTTATCGCGCTGATACCGTAATAAAGCAACTCCTCAAGCAGCTCTGCTCCGGTGAAACCGGAATATGAAATGGTAAAGTAAAAACCATCGGCTATCGGCTCATCAAGGTCCATGTCATATACAATCCTGAACCCGTTTGAGGTAAATAACCTTTTCATGATCTCGGCCTTTTCGCGGTAATCATCTACCTCCTTGAGGAATCGGTATTCTCCATCATTCACCGCCCTGAACACTGCAGCGAGTCCGTACTGAACACTGTGTGTTATACCCGATGAGAGTCCGTAAAGGGCTCCGTAGATCATTGAATGGCCGAATCTGTCTGATGAGTAATATCTTAACAGGTCGGGATACCTGGCATCATAAAGACTGTCGGACATTACCAGGACGGCAGCCCTCTGACCGGCATAGCTGAATATTTTGGAACCACTTATGAGCAGGATGTACTTTTCGGCATACCTGGCCACTGTGGGCTGGAAGGGCGGTAACCCTGGGGCAGAGTAATCTTTACGGAAATCCATCCCGAAATATGCCAGGTCCTCGATTACAATCGCATCATGCTTATTCGCCAGTGAGCCTATGATCTCAAGTTCTTCTTCAGTAAAACATATCCAGGAGGGATTGTTCGGATTTGAATAGAGTATGGTTGATACCTTTCCGGTACTTAGGTACGATTCCAGTTTATCCTTAAGCTTTGCGCCCCTGTAATTATATACATCGAAAGACCTGTAGTCCTGACCCAGCATCCTTATCTGCTGCTTCTGGACGGGGAATCCCGGATCAATGAACAGGGTACCCTCCCGGTTCCTGTCATTTCTGTTTGCCACCAGGAAGCAGGCCATGGCTCCCATCATTGAACCGGCAACAGGCACTATGGCCTCTGACTTTACATCAATATCCATAAAGAGTTTGACGAACCTGGCCGCCTCCTCTTTGAGTGGTCGTATCCCCTCAATGAATGGATAGATTGACGCCACTCCTGCATCCAATGCTTCCTTTTCCGCTTCAACTGCTATTTTAGCCGGGGGCAGGCCGGGCACACCCATCTCCATCCTGATGAACCTCGTTCCGGTTGCTCTCTCTATCTGGTTAACGAGCTTAACTATCTCCCTTATGCTTGCACTTCCAAGGTTCTGCAGTCCGCTTCCCTTTATCTTTTCCTGAACCTTTCCGAAATCAACAGGTGTATTCTTCATATCATTGATCTCCAATATCAAATAGACAGGGCAGTCTTTCCCTGCCCTGCCATTCCATGCCTTATATCCGCCGGGTTCATATCCTTAACAAGGACAGTTATAATTGCCAGAAACATATTATGCATCAGTTGAGCAAAAAACGACATCATTACCTTATCTGAAAATACGGGTTCAAATTGTGTTCAAATTCCGGGTATCGGGTCACAAGATACAAAAATTATTATCAATCAATTGTGTTATAAATCACTTTCAGCCCTTGCTGCAAAAGCAAGTATCACACCCAGCAGAATTCCAAGCAGTGCCGCGAAGAGCACCTGAAATCCGGCAGGAAGCAGAAAGGTAATTGTATGTGCCGGAATCCAGAAAAGAGGGATGGTCTTTTTCAGGACGAACCCCCAGTGCATCTTCCAGTTAATCTTAACCAGAATATCAGCGACATTCATCCGGCTAAAGAAGCCACTCAGTGAGCCGCCTGTGTTCATTATATGTGTGTCGGTCACCCTGTGGAGGGTCATCATAACCGGTGCAAAGATGAGATTGAGAAGCAGGCTTATTGAAAAGGATATCAGCAACTTGCCTCCGGAAAAGTCACCAGCCAGCCGGCCTGAGGGATCTTCAAGTCCCAGGTTTGCAAGCACTGCCGGCACTCCCGAACCGAAGATAACAAAGGCAGCCTTGATGGCAACGCCCAGGCAACCCCATATCATTGCCCGGGGCAGGATACCGAATCCCTTCTCGAAATATTGACCCGACCTTATCCTCAGGCCGAGCATCTCACCGGCAGTGGCCAGAACCGCAAATTTGATAAAACTGGTGATATATCCATGAGAATCATTGAATGCAGAATAAAACCGGTAGAGTCCACCTGAGATCACAAATGGAAGGAAGAGCACTGCAATGAAGCAAAGGAAAAGAAAATCTGATCTTTTCATGATGGTTTCAGATTAGAGTCTCGATGAAATCCGTATCCTGGCATCTACGGCGACTACCTCCCCGGGCGTACCAAGCAGCGGATTCAGATCGAGTTCCTCTATTTCGGGCACCACCTCCAGAAGGGCGGAAAGTCTCATTATGACGTTCCTGAAAAGTTCCTCGTTAACTCCTTCCCTGCCCCTGACACCCCTGATCAGCGGATAACTCCTCAGAGACCTGATGATGCCTGTTGCCTCATCCTCGCTCACAGGAACCAGGGCTGTCCCAAAATCCTTAAGTACCTCGATGAAGATGCCACCAATGCCGGCCATCACCATGTGCCCGAAACCGGCCTCCCTCCTGGCGCCCGCAAACAGTTCAGTACCCCTGTGCATCTTCTGGATAAGGACTCCTGTTGAACCGACTATACCCATAAGTCTGGCAAAGGTATCCTCTACATCATTGCTTCCGCTGATATTCAATGCAACACCTCCGGCGTCAGACTTATGAACGGGTCCGATCACCTTCATTGCTACCGGGTACCCCATTTCAGCAGCTGCTGCAACTGCCTCAGCAGCAGTACTTACACTAACCTCTGCAGCCCTTGGTATTCCTGCAGCATCAAGCAGCCCTCTCACATCATCCGGACTTAGATATCCATCACCCTGGCGCTCTGCTATTTCACGGGCTTTGCCCACATTGATCTCAATACCCTTAAGTTCTGTATTGGCCGGACCCGGTGTGTTCAACACCCTGCCCAGGGACCTTCCCAAAAGTACCTCATCGGGAAAGTTAATCCTTCCCAGCGACAGAAAATGGGATATCTCATCACGCACATTTATCACCGATGGTAAAACCGGGTATATCGGTTTCCTGCAACTTTTCATCCTGTTGCTGAGAAGTTCGTAGACGTCGTAAACAGGGAATAATCCGGGACTCCCGAATATTACCACCATGGCATCAATATTGACAAAATCATTCTCGCAGGCATCAATAATATGACCCAGCTGTTCGGCAGTACCTGTCGCCAGGAAATCTATCGGATTAGCCACCGATGAACCCGGGAACAGTTTTTTCAGCAACTCCGAGGCCCCGGGGCCATCTATCTTCGGAACCTCCAACCCGGCTTCCGACAAGGCATCGGTAAGCATCACCGCCGGTCCGCCAGCATGTGTTATTACGGCTATGCGTTTCCCTTCAGGCAACGGGTGGCATAATAAAGATGCTACTGCAGTGAGTTCAAACCTGCTGTGGCATCTTACAATACCTGCCTTGCGGAATAGAGTATCGACAGCCAGATCGGAACTTGCCATGGCTCCTGTATGAGAGGAAGCCGCCCGTCTGCCGGCATCTGAGCTGCCCGCCTTTATTGCTGCAATCCTGCAGCCTCTGCGGATAAGTGATGAAGAGTGCCGGAGAAGCTTCCCCGGTTTCCTGATACTCTCCACATACAGGATCTTGACACGGGAACTCACCCCGGGTATATAGCTCTCGTCAAGGAATTCGAGCACCTCCTCCACACCGGTCTGGGCACTGTTGCCCACAGAATATACCGACGAAAAAGTAAGACCATTGGGAATGGCCGATTCCATTATGAATACAGCTGTTGCCCCGGAGCCCGAAATAAAGTCTATGCCTGCCTTGTCGAGCTTCGGTATAGGAAGGGTGAAGACCCCGTTGTAATTACTGTTCAGGAAACCGATGCAATTGGGACCAATAAGACAACCGCCCACTGAATCAACGATCTCAACAATTTCCTTTTCAAGCTTTGCACCGGCCCCTCCCTCCTCGCTGAAACCTGCGGAAAGAATTATGAATGCCCTTGTTCCCTTATCTCTTGCGAGCAAGGATACCACGGCAGGGCAATGAACTGCTGGTATTGCAATTATTGCAAGATCGGTTGAGGGCAGCAGTCCTGCATCGCGGTATGACCTCACACCCTGTACCTGGTCAAGTTTCGGATTAACCACATAAAGAGCCCCTGCATATTTTCCGTCGATCAGGTTCTTTAGAACCTTTCCTCCCGGCTTGGTGACATCTTCCGAACCTCCTATAACAACTATGTTGCGGGGATTCAACAGTTGATTGTTTATCATCGTCTGAGTTAATCAGGTATTGTTTCACCTCAAATTTCGAAAGATAAAAAGAATATGTGTTTCTGCAAACGGGAATGATCAGCCGGTAGGAGAAGAATCTCCCTACCGATCTTTCTGAATAAAAATATGTTTAAATATATCCCGTTGTTTACATTTGCAGTCAAATGCCTGATGTGAGAACAGAGTTCATCTCTTTTAGGGGTGCTCCCGTAAGTAGCGTGTGGATGAAGGCGGTCGTTGCCGGAAGCATCTGGGCATCGCTCGAGATTATCATTGGCAGCTTCCTCCATAATCTTCGTGTACCCTTTTCCGGAACCATACTGGCGGTGATGAGCGTATACCTGCTCATTGCCATGATTCAGATATGGGATGACAGGGGAGTGATATGGAGGGCCGGATTGATATGCGCACTGATGAAATCAGTATCGCCGAGCGCAGTGATACTAGGTCCCATGACAGGTATATTGCTGGAGGCAATTTTGCTTGAAACATTCATCAGAATTCTCGGGAGGAACCTGGCAGGATACCTGGCAGGAGGAGCCGCTGCAGTGCTCAGTTCACTGGTTCATAAAATTGCCACACTCATTATCCTGTATGGTTTCGATCTGGTGAAGATACTTGCTGATCTTTATCGCTTCTCAGTCAGACAGGTAAACCTCGAAAATGCCAAGCCTGCGATGGTCATAGGATTAATCGCCGGCATCTATATGGTTGCCGGACTGGCAGGTGCCATTGGTGGATATCTTGCAGGAAAATCTTATCTGAAAAGAAGGCAGCCATATGCCCAAAACTATGTATCAGGCCTGAACCCGGCAGAATCACTCTTCGCACACACATCAGGCCAGAAGTATTCATTGATATTCCTGTTATTGAACCTGTTGTTCATCGCAGCTTCACTCACACTCCTCAACATGGCTCCCCTGCCCGTCTCCCTGATATTCGGAGCATCATACGCCCTTTTTGTGCTGGTAAACTATCGCAATTCGATCAACCGGCTGAAGAAACCGGGAATATGGATACAGTTTGCACTTATTGCCCTGGTTTCGGGACTATTATGGAACTCGGTAACGGAAGGTGATATCTTCAACATTGAGGGACTGCTGGCCGGACTCAAAATGATATGGCGCGCAATCATTGTAATCCTTGGTTTTGCCGCCATAAGCGTAGAGATGAAGAATCCTATCGTAAAATCAGTGCTGTACAACCGTGGGCTGGCAAGCCTGTACCAGTCTCTGAACCTTGCATTCTCAGCCCTCCCTTCAATAATATCACGTCTGCCTTCTCCGGTTGAACTTCTGAGGAACAGGGGTAAGGCTTTCGGTCATCTTTTCATGACAGCAGAGGGTCTGCTTCCCCTGCTGGAAACGGAGCATAAACGCAAACCGGCACTCTTCGTGATTACCGGCGATCGTCTGCAGGGCAAAACCACTTTCCTCAAAGAGACAACAGAAATAGTGAGGTGCAGCAATATAAATGTCAGCGGATTCCTTTCAGAAGCGGTCCATAGCGATGGAGTCAGAACCGGGTTCAGGATAACCGATATCGTCACGGGTAATTCAGCTGACCTGTGCAGCACAGTTCCGCAACCAGGTTCCTTCAGGCAGGGAAGGTACTGGTTCAGTGATTACGCCCTGAAGGAGGGAGAGAAGATAATACTGTCATCAATTGATGCAGGCAGCCAGGTGATGGTGATAGATGAGGTAGGTCCCCTGGAACTCAGCGGGAAAGGATGGTACAATGCCATTGAAGAGTTAACCAGGAGATCATCTGCAGTAAATGTATGGACGGTTCGCCGCAGCCTGGCAGAAAAGGCTGCGAGAAGATGGAACGTAGGCGCGGTGACCATAATCGACATCGGGAATGCAACACCTCAGGATACAGCCGATCTGATACTCCGTACCCTCAGCAATCAGGAGCAGTGAAAAACAGGAGGGTTGCTTCAGCTATTACTCTTTCACGGTTCTGACCACCAGACCCATTACAAGTGTACCGGTAATACCCAGTCCGGCAATCATCAGCCTCGCGACAAACGAATCGAGGAAAAAGAATGCAGAGATTCCTATCATAATCCACATCAGTGATATTGCCCAGATTTTTTCACGTAAATACATCCCGCCCTTATCCCGATACTTCCGTATCCTGTTTCCCGGGAACCGTGTGGCCATCAGTTTGTTGTACAATTTATCTGAACTTCTAACATACAATCCCGCAGTAAGAAGAAGGAATGGTGTGGTAGGAAGACCCGGTATAACCACTCCTGCAATTCCTATCCCCAGGAAGATAGTCCCCATCACTATCAGTAGAATCTTAAATGAACCCATCTATAAAACTATTCTGACAATATTGAAATGCTTTTTTCTTTATTAAAGCGATAATCCCCGGATGCGATATTCAGAATAAGACCACCAGTCTCACATACCCCTGTCAAACGAGAAAGCTCCACCACCACGAATCAACAGGAACAGGCTTCCCAGCAACATCGACCAGTCTGTTCTTGAAGCATGAGCCATCTCCCAGAAACCCTGCCCGGCATATATGGGAAACTTGGTAGAAAATATCGCAACGATCATAATGGTAATAAGGGGTATGGCGGCAATCCTGGTTATCAGTCCCAGCAAGATCAGGACTCCGCAAACAATCTCTACGGTTCCGACAAACGGACCCAGAAACTCCGGCAGGGGGAGACCGATCTTTTCAAACCGGCCGGCACCGTTTGCCAGCGGAAACAGGAATTTCTGGATTCCCTCAGACAGGAACACGGCTCCTACCATCAGCCTGATAAGAATTATTGACTTACTGTCATCGGTTTTCATGAATCTCCTGAACATATCACTCCTTTTTATTGTTTATAGGTTTGTGAAAGCCTGCCCCAAAAGTAATAATAAATCAGGACAGAAGGCATGAATCCGGCGGCCCTAAAACCGGAACACTAAACCCTGAACGAAGAACCAGAAACCAGAAACCATAACCGAGGAGCGAAGCGACGAGCTCACGACCGAAGGGAGTAAACACGCGACACGCAACACGGAACCTTTTACCCCTTAACCTATACCAAATTTGTTTACCTTTACACACCTTATTCTAACGCAGGAATGAACATCAGCATCAAGAATATCCTGAACCGGAAAAATCACTCGCGTGAAGACATAGTGGCCATGCTAACGTCAGAGGGTGAAGAAAAGCAGATGATGTTCAGGAAAGCTGCAGAAGTCAAGGAGAAGTACGTTGGCAGAAAGGTCTATTACAGGGGTCTGATAGAGTTCTCGAACATCTGCAGCAAAAACTGCTATTATTGCGGCATCAGGAAGGGGAACAGGAAACTGGAGAGATATAACCTTTCTGATGATGAAATTGTTGCAGCTGCCAGGTTCGCCTGGGAGAATGACTATGCCTCCATCGCCCTGCAGTCGGGGGAGATTGAAAGCAATGCCTTTGCAAACAGGGTTGAAAACCTGCTCCGCAGGATAATGAATATATCGGAGGGTAATCTTGGCATAACCATTTCCCTGGGAGAACAGACTGAGGATGTGTACCGCAGGTGGATGGAAGCAGGTGCACGAAGGTATCTTCTGAGGATTGAGGCTTCCGACCCCGCACTATATTCAAAACTTCATCCACACGACGGACATCATCTTTTCAGCAGAAGGGTTGAATGCCTTGAAATTCTCAAGCGGCTCGGTTACCAGACGGGGACGGGCGTGATGATCGGACTTCCCTGGCAAACATATGACAATCTTGCTGCCGATATTGAATTCATGAGAGATACTGATATTGACATGTGTGGCATGGGGCCCTACATCGAGCATGCCGACACCCCGCTGATCACACGGACTTACTCTCTCATGCCGCTGATTGACCGTCTTGATCTGGCTCTGAAAATGATAGCAGTGCTCAGAATAATAATGAAGGATATCAATATTGTCGCTTCAACTGCCTTGCAGGCCATCGATCCCATGGGCAGGGAAAAGGGAATAATGGTTGGGGCGAACGTGGTGATGCCGAACATTACCCCCGGAAAATACCGTGACAGTTACAAACTTTACAACAACAAACCCTCCACAGACGACTCTGCCGAAGATTGTAAGGGGTGCCTTGAGGCAAGACTGGGTGTTGTCAATGCCGATATCGGATACGGAGAGTGGGGTGATTCAATGCATTACATGAAAAGGATGTCGAGGTTATGAATCCTCATATGATATCCTGATCCAGAAATCAGAAATAAAGGTCTCTCTCTCCTCTCCTGATCCTGTCGAGCCGCTCCCGGGTTTCTGCTGCAACGACGGTATCGAGTGAACCAAGTTCTCTTTCTATAGCAGTCCAGGCCTTTTCAGCCAACTCAGCACCTGCATAGTCACATACATATTCAGCAAGGGTGAGTATTGCATTCGGGGTGCAAAAGCGTTTAATGAATCCGGGAACCGAAAACTCCATGAAATGTTCTCCGGTCCGGCCCATACGGTAACAGGATGTACAGAAGGAGGGCAGGTATCCGGTGTTAAGCAACTCATCGATTACGTCAGCCAGTGACCTTTCATCGGCAATCCTGAACTGCTCCCTGTTGAGGTTCTGGAGGTCATTCTTAATATCAGAGTACGACCCAAGTTCGATCTTTGTTCCTCCGTCGATCTGCGAAACACCGTACTGCAATGTTTCACGCCTTACGTCATGCGATTCCCGTGCTGTCAGAATGAGTCCTGTGTAAGGTACCGCCAGCCTCAGAATGGCCACCAGCTTCCTGAAATCATCATCACTGACCAAGTAACGGTCATCAACGGCAAAGCTCGAGGCATCCTTAAGCCTGGGGAAGCTTATTGTATGAGGGCCGACATTGTAACAAGCCTCAAGGTGGTTAGTATGCCGGACCAGTCCCATCACCTCAAATCTCCAGTCATAGAGCCCGAAAAGAGCTCCGATGCCAACATCGTCGATACCAGCCTCCTGGGCCCTGTCAAGGGATGTCAGTCTCCAGTCGTAGTCCGACTTCTTTCCGCTCAGATGATAGAGCCTGTATGCCTCAGGATGATATGTCTCCTGGAATATCTGGTAGGTCCCGATACCTGAGCTGCCTACTGTTTTAAAACCCTCAATGTCAAAAGGGGCCGCATTTATGTTTACCCTCCTTATTTCCCCGCGGTCCTTCTTGACGCTATATACAAGTTTTACCGTATGGGCAATATATTCCGCAGAATAATCGCGGTGCTCACCGTATACAAGTATAAGTCGTTTTTGTCCGTTATCCTCGAGGGCTTCCACCTCCCTTACGATCTCGTCATCGCTGAGCGTTTTTCTCAAGGCATCCCTGTTTGAAGCCCGGAATCCGCAATAAATACAGTTATTGCTGCAGAAATTACCCACATAGAGGGGAGCAAACAATACTATCCTGTTGCCGTAGACCTTCTCCTTCAGTTTCCTGGCTCCATCCTTTATCTCCTCAATGAGTTCCGGGTCGGTGGCATTTATCAGCATGGCTGTTTCCTCAAGGGTCAGCCGGTTCTTATCGAGCGATTTGGCTATTACTTCCCTGACCCTTGCCTTCCCGGGCCTGACCCTGTTGATAATATCCCAAATCTCGCCCGGATCTATGAAGGGAACCTGGGGCCGGTCCGGAACAGATAATTTCTCTGGATTGAATCTCATGGCAATTATTTCTTGTTTCTCCCCTTCTTGACGAAGTAGGCCAGTTTCTCAAGGGAGGTTATCATATCGTACTCTTCCAGGAAAATGTAACCCGGAACATTGATTGGCACAGTTGTGAAGTTCAGGATCCCTTTAATCCCGTTAAGGACAACATCCTCGGCTACCTCACGGGCAGTATCAGGGGGTACCGTGAGGATGGCAAGTGATATATCGAGATTGCTTATCACCTCTCCCATCACGCTCATATCGTAACACTTGATGCCTGAAATAACCTTATTTACCTTTGACGGGTCGTTATCGAATGATGCAATAATATTGAGCTTCGATCTTTTCCCCCTGAAATAGCCTGTTATTGCCCTTCCCAGGTTACCCACACCCACAATGCATACGTTCAAACCCTCTTTTGAGTCGATGATTGATCCTATGGTATCAATCAGTTCCTTTACATCATAACCCTTCTTGAGAACACTTGAATAACCTATGAGCATAAGGTCGCGTCGCACCTGAACGGCAGTGATGTGAAGGAGGGAGGCCAGTTCATGTGAATAGATGTAGGTCCTGTTTTCCGCGAGGCATACCAGAAGCGCCCTCCTGTACTCACTTAGTCGTCCGACTGTCTTGCCTGGTAAATTATCGCTGATTGCCATCTTCAACTCATTTAGTTAACATTTATCATAATAATTCCTGCCATTCATTCGCTCAGTGGCGGAAAAGGAACCCCCCTGTTGCTTTTCAACCGGGGAAAACTGACTGTAAAGGAACTTCCTATATCAGGAGTGCTCTCAACGGTAATTGATCCGTCATAAAGTGCTACAACCTTTTTAACAATACTCAGTCCAAGTCCGCTTCCCGACATATCCTTTGTCCTGTCGTTCCTGATTCGCACAAACTCGTCAAACATTCTGCCAATGTCACTCTCACTTATGCCAATGCCGGTATCGGCAAAGACAATTGAAACCATGTCATCACAACCATTTATGGTAATGTCGACGGAGCCTTTGTCAACATTGTATTTCACCGCATTGGATATCAGGTTATTGAAAATAATTTCCATGTCTGCAGGGTCGGCCAGGACAATGGAATTACAGTTTACACCCAGGTTGAAGGTAATATCCTTCTGGATAGCAAATGGTTGCACTGTTATTATTGCGCCCTCTGCTATTTCGCGCAGATCAACATCCCTCAACTTCTCCTCCTTGCGTTCCAGCCTTATTTTGGTAAAGTCAAGCATATCCATTATCAGATGCCTCATAGCCTGGATTCTCTGCAATGAACGTTCTATGGCAGGCTGGTAATCATCGACCATCTCCCCCTCCTTTTTATCCTGCATCATTCTAAGATAGCCCTCAATGGCTGTCAGGGGTGCTTTGAGCTCATGGGAAAGTACCGTGAGGAACTGATATCTCACCTTCTTACCCTCCTGCTTCAGTCGGTAAGTTATCTTCCTCAGATATTGCTGCTTTGTAATATTTTCTATACTCGACTTGAGTTCCTGGGGAGTGAAGGGCTTTGGGATGAAGTCTGTTGCACCATCCTGGGTTGCCTTAACGGCTATATCGATGGATGCATACGACGTGATCATTGCCACTATGATGTCAAAATTATTCTTCCTGACATATTCAAGCACTTCGATTCCCTGAATTCCCGGCAGTTTATTGTCAAGCAGCATAATATCATGCATGTCGTTGTTGAGAATGCTGATTGCTTCCTCCCCTGATGATGCCTCTGTTACAGTGAAGCTGTAATCTTCCTCCATGAAGGGATATGTTACATGGAAATCACGGAGAATGCGAGATACCCCTGACCTTATTCCCGGCTCGTCATCTACCACAAGGACTTTGAGAACTGCCATATTATAGCTTTAAGAGTTTCATTATTTCCTGGTCAAGCTGTTCAGGCCTAATACCCTTTTCCAGGTAAGTGTCAGCCTTAATCCATGCTTTCTCCTGGTCCGATCCCAGGCTGAATGACATGCCTGTCTCGTGAGAGACTGCTGTGGCAAGTATTACCGGCACATCGGGATATCTCTTCTTTAACTTGTAGCACAGTATAAATCCGCTGTCATCACTCTCCATCATGAGGTCGAATACTGCAATGTCGGGTCTTACCTTTGACATAACGGTTTCCGCCTCCGCCTGGCTCTCAACGGAAATTGTCTGGTAGCCGGCAGACTCAAGGCCCCTGATTGTCTGATACAGATAATCCGGATCATCATCGGCTACGAGTACTGTAATCTCACTTTTCTTCATGACGTAATAGCTCTATTCGTTTCGGCTGTCAATAAACCGTGTTGTCGGGTCATACAATATATCAAGTATATGTGCCATCGCAGCCGTCGGTATAAACATTGTTTTCAAAGCAGAACATTTCTTTGATTATATTTTGTATGTAGAAGAGCCACGTATTCATTGTCTCTCCCTTTTCCTTCCATCTCCTTAAAAAATGAAACCAGCGCAGGCGATTTTGATGGAACCGGAACAGCTTCCGATTCTTCAGCCTGGTATACCATTCTTGCCCGGTTCCTTATTATCTCTTTTGAAGATGAAAAAGAGAGCCCTCCCCCATTTATGCATCCTCCGGGGCATACCATAATTTCTATCAGGTCATATTTCCTGCCTTCAGAAATCTTTGCATTTAGTTTCTTCATGTTTGCCAGTCCGTCTACCACTGCAAAAGTGTAGTTCTTCCCTCCCGATTCCAGCTGAATCTCACGGAAACCCTGACCCGATCGCGCCTTCCTGAAGAAAGCGCGTCCGGGATCCCTGTCTCCGTTAATATAATGCAACGACCGGCCAACCGCCTCAGTGCAGCCGCCCGATACTTCAGTAAGCAGTGCTGCGGAGCTTCTCATGCTCATTGGCTCATCAGCATTGTCTCCGGAGACAGTATCGATATCGATACCGAAAAGCCTGATAAGCCTGGCCAGTTCCATCACTGTCACAACATTATCCACCTCACTGATCCCCTTATGTACATTTCCATCACGGTCGGCCTCGTATTTCATTGCAATACATGGCGTTACAGAGAGACAATAAATATTTTCCGGGTTAACATCCATGTTTTCTGCAATAAATGACTTGATCAGGGCACCGGCAATCTGCTGGGGAGGCTTCAGGGTTGATATCTCAGGAAGAATGCCCGGAGCATACTGCTCTGCATATTTTATCCAGGCTGGACAGGCTGAAAGGTAGATCGGATTATCTGAATCCTTACCGGTTCTCTTCGCAAGAACGGATGCCAGTTCATGAATGTAGATATCGGCAGCAAATCCCGCATTGAAAACCAGATCGAAACCCATCTTCCTGAGAATGGAATTTACAACCCTGTCAAAATCGCGGGAATACCTTACTCCCAGTAGTTCTGAAAGGGCATATGGTACCACTGGTGAATACTGTATAACCTTGGTCAGATCATTGCGGCCGAGAGATTCAAGGACTCCGGCTGTACTGTGTTTTTCATGGAGCGCTCCTGTAGGACACACCAGAAGGCATTGTCCGCAGTTTATGCAGCTTGATATGTTGAAGTCCTTGTCGAGTGAAGTTCCAACATGTGTATTCCTGCCCCTGCTTACAAAGTCAAGTGCCGTAACGGTTACCACCTCTTCACAAACTCTCACACAGCGTCCGCAAAGAATGCATTTTGACAACTCGCGAACTATTGCCGGACTGGACTGGTCGAGACGGAGTTTGACCTTCTTCCCCCTTATCCTCCTTTCAGTGATATTCATCTCCTCCGCCAGCCTCTGCAGTTCGCAATTCAGGTTCCTGTCACAGTAAAGGCAATCATCGGGATGATTTGAAAGCAACAGTTCCACTATTGTTTTCCTTGCCATGATAACCCTCCGTGAATGAGTCCTGATCTTCATCCACTCCTCAACCGGCTGAGAGCATGCAGTCACCAGCGACTCACGGCCCTCCACCTCAACAACGCAAATGCGGCAGGCCCCCGTGGGAGTGAAATCCTTCATGCTGCAAAGCGTCGGGATCAGAATTCCATTACGGTTCAGTGCAGAGAGTATTGTCTCTCCCTTTTCTGCCGTTATCTTCCGGTTATTGACCTCGATAGTAAACTGCATGGTCTATTTGTATGTAATGGCACTGAATTTGCAAACTTCATGGCAGGCTCCGCAACCCGTGCATTTATCTTCAACTATGAAGTAGGGATTCAGGCGGGTTCCATAGATGGCATTAACCGGACATTTGGAGGCACAGAGGGTACAGCCGGTGCACTTTTCCACATCGATGGTGAAAATTCTCAATCCCTTGCATACATTAGCCCTGCATCGGCGGTCAAAAATATGCTCCTCAAACTCCTCCCTGAAAACACTTATGGCACTCAGAAAGGGATTTGGGGCATTCTGCCCCAGTCCGCATAACGACGTCTCCTTCATTACCGATGCGATTGTCTCCAGTTGCATTACTCCCTTGAATCTTTCCAGGGTGGTGCCTGATTCCTCGGCAGAGGGTCTTCTGACGATATCGTGAAGAATTTCCGTCATCCTGCCTGTTCCCTCACGGCAGGGAATACACTTACCGCAGCTTTCCCTGTGCATTATGTCGATATAGTACCTTACCATCTCCACAATGCAAACCGTCTCGTCAATAAGCACGAAACTACCTGATCCCATGACAGTACCGGCCTTCTTCAACTCCTCATAGTCAACAGGTGTATCCAGGTTGGTTTCCGTAATGAATGACCCAAATGAACCGCCAAGCTGAAGGGCCTTAAACTCTCTTCCATCCCTTATACCGCCCGCTATCGCTTCCACAATTTTCCTGAGCGGGGTACCCATCTCGACCTCAACGATACCTGCAAGCCGCGCCCGTCCTGATATTGAGAACACCTTAGTTCCGCTGCTGCCTTCGGTTCCGATGGTCCGGAACCATTCGGGACCACGCATCATTATTACGGGCACATTCATCAATGTCTCTACGTTGTTGATTACCGTTGGCTTTCCGAACAACCCCGATGTAGTGGGAAATGGCGGTTTCACCTCAGGCATACCCCGCTTCCCCTCAATACTGCTTATCAGTGCCGTCTCCTCACCGCAGACATAGGCTCCTGCCTCAACGAATACATTGATCTCCAGGTTAAAACCACTGGAATACACATTATGACCTATCAGTCCGTATTCCCGGGCCTGTGCAATAGCTGACCTTACCAGCCGTACAGGGTTTTCCGAACCGGCCCTGGCGTATATATATGCCGTCGAGACACCCGCAGCGTATGCCGCAATGGCAATCCCCTCCACGAGACGATGAGGATCACTTTCCATAAGTGCCCTGTCGGTGTATCCGCCCGGATCGCTCTCCCTTGCATTACATATCATGTACCTTAAGGATGCAGGGGTACCCAGTGCATGCTTCCACTTAATACCCGTTGGATATCCTCCGCCGCTTCGTCCTCGCAATCCGCTTTTCTCAATAATATTGCAGACCTCTTCCGGGGTGTAATGCCTGACTGTCTTGAGGAATGTATGGTAGCCGCCACGGGCTATATACTCATTTATGCTTTCCGGATCACCGCAACCGCCGTTGCTCATTACAACTCTTTTCTGCAGTGAGAACCAGGGATGCTCATCAAGGAAGGAAATCCCATGCCAGGTCTCAAATCCGAGAGCGCCTGTCTGTCCGACAAGGTCCTCTTCCGGCAGATCGTTATGAAGAACGGCATTCAGAAGATTATCAACCTTCTCCTCCGTAATATTCCTGAAAACGAGCCTGTTTTTTCCCGGGATCTGAATACAAACCATTGGCTCATAATTCATAGGAGCAAAACAACCTGTCATGACAAGTTCAGCATCCAGGCCCGTTTCTTCCAGGTATGACCTGAGGGCTTCAATTGTCCTGACGGCGCCTGCAATTATACTACAGCTGCCGGATGAAACGTAGATTACCGGTTTTTCAACGCGGTCACGCCGTATAATCTGAAGTGCTGACTCAACCTCCGGGGGGAGAGTATCCTTTTCCGAAGTCAGTACATTGTCAATCAGAAATCTCCTGACATCATCCATCCTGCACGGCTTTAGTCAATTTCTACAAACTTCCTGAATTCCCTTACCATGGCAGGTATCATTTCACTGCTTATACCTGTACGATATTCACCGTTTACCTCAACAACAGGTCCGTTGTTGCATCCACCCATACATGACACAACCTCGTAGCTTATCTTGCCGTCGCGTGTAGTCTGACCCGGTTCTATTCCCAGCTCCTCTCTTAGCACTGACACTATCTGCTCCGCACCGTTCATGAAGCAAGAGGTGCCATTGCATATCCGTATATGAATCCTGCCGGACGGATAGAACCTGAACTGATCGTAGAATGTTGCGACACCATAGATTTTTGTGGTACTGATACCAAGGAGACGACCCGTTTTAACAACAACATCCTCGGGGATATATCCAATCTCTCTCTGTATCTCTTGCAGAAGGGGGATAAGATCTTCCCTCCGGCCATGCCGGTAACGCGATAGCATCCTGTCTGTTTCTTTCTCCATTGCAGATGTCCTGAAAACAAAAGTTGAGATAACATACAAAAATAAGAAATTTATTGTTACAAATTGAACATTGTTATATTTTTAACACTAAAGAATTATGACGATTATTGTCAAATATATAATTGACTTTCTGACTTTTTAAGTATTTTTACATAGTCATGTTTTTGGTTTGTCTGACTTATGGTATTGATGTTCAATATTCTAAATCATATTTTGGTTAAACCTGAAAGATCATAGAACATTTATGGCAGAGAAGTATGAGCTGCAAATATGTCTGGGTAGTTCCTGCTTCTCAAGGGGAAACAGGGAACTGGTTCAGTTCATAAGAGAATACCTGAAGAAGAATCACCTTGATGACAGGATTGTATTCAGGGGTGCACGGTGTATGGGGCATTGCACTGACGGCCCCGTACTTATAATCAATGGCCGGATAACTGAAAAAGTTGGTATGTCAGAAATAGAACAGCTGCTCGACATGGAATTCGGCAGACTGGTATAATAAATTACTGTTTATGATGAATCAAACAGTCCAGGTAATTTATATCGATGATATGAAATGCAGGAACTCCTACTCCTGCATAAGGGTGTGTCCTGTCAATGCCATTGAGGTAAGATCCGACAGGCAGCACCCGGCGATCATTGACAGCAGGTGCATAGGGTGCGGGTTATGTTATGTATCGTGTTCTCCGCGGGCCATCGAGTTCAGGGACTCCAGAAAGACAGTAAAGGATCTGCTTGATGGAGACAGAAAGACCGCTGCATTGATCGCTCCAAGCATTGCCTCTGAATTTGAGGATATTACCGATTACAGAAAATTTGTTGGAATGGTAAGGTCCCTCGGATTTGATTATGTTTATGAGGACTCATTCGGAGTCGATCTGATAGCAGCCAAATACGCAAAACTATTTGAAGAGTCAGCCGGAAAGTACTATATCACAGCTAACTGTCCCGCTATTGTTAAACTGATTGAAAGACATTACCCCGGACTTGTTCCCAATCTTGCCCCACTGGTGTCGCCCATGGTAGCAACCGCAATGGTCGTAAAGGAGATCCACAACCGGGATGTGGCGACAGTATTTATCGGCCCATGCATTGATGCCAAAGATGAGGCAGTGCTTTACAAGGACCTCAATGTCATTGACGCTGTCCTGACCTTCATAGAGCTAAGGCAGATGTTTGATGAAATGAAGATCCAGGAAAGGCTGGTGACCATGTCGGAGTTTGACCCGCCATTCGGGAACTGGGGTGCCATGTACCCTATGCCGGCAGGAATACTCCAGGCAGGTAACATAAAACGTGATATGGCAGTCAGTGAAGTGATGACGGCTTCGGGGAAGGAGGATGTCATGGAGGCAATAAAGGATTTCAACAAACATATTGAGACAATCCGCCATCATTTCAATCTGTTCTTCTGTCAGGGATGCCTTCTGGGGCCCGGCATGGGAGTTCACACTGATCGTTTTAAAAGAAGGGCACTGGTGAGGGATTATGCATTGAGGAGAGTCGGACAACTCGACAAGGAACAATGGCAGAAAGACATGGATAAATGGTCGGCACTCGACTTCTCACGAACCTTCACTCCCGATGACCAGACTATACCA
>JAVEWX010000042.1:0-21353 GCA_034004335.1 Bacteroidales bacterium
GGTGAATCTTATTTCCGGACTGAACTTGTCGGTAAAGAGAGCTGAGCCTGCCTTGACGTTGTCACCAACACGGACTGTAAGTCTGGGCACCAGTCCGGGAAAATCGATGGGCTTCACCCCATAGCGAGATACAGGCGACTCGGGAATGAGTATCTTTTCTGCTGCCCCTTTCAGTTTGATATTCAATCCTTTTCTTAACTTAACTATCTCTGACATATAGTGAGTAAATTACTTACAGTAAATGTGGCACATAGCCTTCCAGTGATAATGGCTTATCATTAATCCTGCAGCAAAGATAATAGTTGATGATACTTTTTAAAAATTCAGTTCGTTAATGTACTAAATAATATCTTCAACGAAAATTCTATGGCCGGATTTTTGTTGCGATATTACAACAGATAAACAAGCCATGAGGTTCATTCTGTACGCTCTGTTTTTAGTTACAGGCCCTGCGTTATCAGCCATGCTGTTACCCGATGCCGGGACTGGTGACAACATCTTCGATGAAAGGATCAAAACGGTTATCATACACAGGGAGGAGTGGAACCTGTCGCAACCTGTAATCGAACTATTCTCCTCACAGAAGCTGAAGCTGGAATTCGACCTGCTTGGAACGACATATGAGGATCTGTACTATTCATTCATTCACTGCACCAGGGATTGGGAGCCGTCAGGACTTTTCTCCACCGATTATACTGACGGGTTTCACGAGAACAGGATAGAGCAATACAGTCCCTCTTTCAATACCACGGTAAATTATATTCATTACAGCCTGGCGTTCCCGAATGAAGAGGTAAAAGTAACCCTGTCGGGCAACTATCTGATACTGGTGCATCGCCCCGGGGAGTCTGACAAACCATTGCTGACCAGGCGTTTCATGGTTGTTGAGAACCTTGCTGCCGTAAAGGCTTCCGTGAGAAGGGCTGACATGGGAATGTATCGCGATACTCATCAACAGATTGAGATATCGGTGACTTTCGAGGGATTGAGAGTTACCGATGCCCGCAGTGAGGTCTTCTCAGCCGTTTTGCAGAACGGACGCTGGGATAATGCGAAAACAAACCTGGTTGCTGACTTTATCTCCCCGTCTGAAGTGAGATACACATCACTGGGAACCAAAAACCTCTTTGCGGGAGGAAATGAGTTCCGTCAGTTCGACATAAGAAGTTTCAGATACCAGTCGGAGTTCGTCAGGAACATTACCTATGACGGAATATTCACCAATGTGAACCTGCAGCCATCAGAAAACAGGGAGTTCAGGCCCTACTTCTTCCGGAACGACTTTAACGGCAAGTATGTCATTGGAGTACAGGAGGGTATAAACCCGGCTGTAGATGCTGACTATGCATGGGTTTACTTCACACTGCCTGCCCCCCTGAGGGTTGAAGAGGGCGACATCTACGTTGCAGGGGAGTTTACCCTGTGGAGGGCCATACCCGAATACATGATGAAGTATAATATTGAAACCCGGGAGTATGAAGCTTCGCTACTGGTGAAGCAGGGCTGGTACAATTATGAGTATATTTTCGTTCCCGACAAACCCGGTGCTGACGAGAGGCTATGGTTCGAAGGCAGCCACTTCGAAACCGAAAACGAATACCTTGTACTGGTTTATTATCGCAGCCGAAACAGTCGCTACGACAGGCTTATCGGAACATTTACCGTCAGGAATCCTGCAGCCTGAGAAGGGTGGCGGTCAGCCGTGATGCCGGCCGTGACTGTCGATCCCGTATTGCATGTCGATGGCATGCTCGAGAAGGGGTAAAATGACATCGAGATATTCATTCACTGCCCTGACAGAACCCGGCAGGGTAAAAATAAGCGCATTGCCGCAAACCCCTGATATGCCACGGCTCAGAAGGGCATTGGGTTTCCCGGCTCCGTACCTGATGCGTATCATCTCCATGATACCAGGGATCTCGTATTTCAATAAAGGCTTAACAACATCGACAGTGATGTCGCGGGGCCCTATGCCGGTTCCTCCCGTGGTGAACAAAACATTATATTCCCGCGAAGCATCCGCCAGCAACTCCGTAAGGGCGATCCTGTCATCGGGAATAAGGCGCAGGTCCGTCTCCACTGGTCTCCCACTGCCATTAAGGAAGTCTGTAACCCTCTCCTTAACTGCGGGCCCGCTAAGGTCGGCATACTCACCTGCTGCAGCACGATCGCTGAGGGTTATCACCATCACTTTAAGTTTCTCAGGCAGTTTCATACTTCTGTTTGTCTGTTAATCTGATGGTATCTATTAACATAGTCTTATCAACTGCCTTACACATGTCATAAACAGTCAGCAGTGCGGCGGAAACTGCTGCCAGCGCCTCCATTTCCGCTCCCGTTCTCCCGGTGCATCTCACCTCGCTGGTTGCCTTCACACCTTCGGTGTCGGTTACTACCTCAACAATTATACTGTCAAGAACAATATTATGACAGAGAGGTATCAGTAGCGATGCACCCTTGGCTCCGTTTATGCCGGCGATCTGGGCTACTGTCAGTACATCACCCTTTCTTACCGAATTCTGGTTTATCAGTTCAATAGTTGATTTTGCCAGTCTTATATGCCCGGTTGCCACAGCCACCCTTACAGATACGGGTTTATTACCGACATCAACCATCCTGGCCTTGCCCGACTTGTCAACATGTGTCAGTTCATCCATATTCATCCTCCTATATTGTAAAACCTGCCGTTAGAGTTTACGGTGCCGCAGGCAGGCTTCATTTCAATTGCCTTCATGATTGCGCGGTCGAAACCCTCCTCCCTTACGTCAATCTCGATATCACTGAACAGGCAAGGCCTGAGTTTTCCGTTAGCCGTGAGTCTCAACCTGTTACATACTGCACAGTTGCCTCCCTCGCCGCCGTGAACAACGGAGAAACTTCCGGAAGAAAGGTTCATCTGCTCAATGAACCTGACCTCGATGCCATTCCTGTAACACCACTCAGCTACCTGCCTGGCATCAGGCTCAAGAGGTGATTCCCTGATAACGCAGTTTATCTTGATCGGCAGAAGACCGGCATTTTTTGCTGCCTCAATCCCTGTGAAAACATCCTCAATGTTGCCGGTCCGGGTGATCGTCCTGTACTTTTCCGGGTCAATGGTATCGAGGCTGATATTCACCCTCCGGAGTCCGGCCCTCTTCAGATCAGAAGCATACCCTGAAAGAAGAATGCCGTTTGTAGTCATTGAAAGGTCCTTTATTCCCTCTATTGATGCCAGCATCTCAATCAGTGTGACAATCCCACGACGTACCAGTGGTTCACCACCGGTAACCCGTACCTTGTCAATACCGTGCCTTACTGCTGCCTCAGTGAACCGGAATATCTCATCGTATGACAAGATATCGCTATGCTTCAGCAACTTTACCCCCTCCTCGGGCATACAGTAGACGCACCGCAGATTGCATCTGTCGGTTACAGAAATTCTCAGGTAATTTATATGTCTGTTAAACCTGTCTAACATTTACAATTTCTCCCTTTTCAAGCAGGTTTACACCTTCCGGTATGGCCACAATGCCGTCTGCCAGGGGCAGAGCCGAAATGTGGGCTGACCCATGGTACTCAACCGGTACTGCCATTCCCTTCCTGTTGATTTTCACCGGGATGAATCCCAGTCTTGAACTGTTCTTCCTCCTGTATTCCTCTGCTAGTGGGACGTTCCACTCCACTCCGCTCCATTTGCATCCCATCATTTTCATTATAAGCGGCCTCACCAGCAGTTCGAACTGGATAAAGCTTGATACCGGGTTCCCCGGCAATCCGAAAACGAGGCAGTTCTTATGCACCCCGAAAGTAGTAGGTTTGCCCGGCTGCACAGCCACCCTGTCAAAGAGTATTTCCACCCCGGCGCGTCTGAGTACTGCAGGCACAAAATCAAAATCGCCCATTGACACGCCGCCGGTAAGCATGACCACGTCATTTTCCTCAAGAGCCCTGGTCAGCATCTGGTAAGTTACCTCCTCTTCATCGATTGCAATGCCGTAGTACCGTCCTGTACCCCCTGCCCTCTCAGCCTGGGCCAGCAGTTGATAGGCATTGCTGTTTCTTATCTGTGACATGCCGGGTCGCGATGAGGGTTCGACCAGTTCGCTGCCAGTACTTATTATTCCAACCCTTGGCATCCGGCTCACCTTAACGAGCGTACATCCTACGGAAGCCATCACGGCTATGTCCTGTGGTCTGATCTGTATTCCCCTCTCAAGGACAACATCACCCGTTCTGACATCCTCTCCTGTGCGGGATATATTGTCTTTGCTGCTTTTGCCGGTGAAGATAACCTTTCCTCCATCAGTGATGAGGGCATCTTCAACCATGAAGACGAAGTCAGCTCCTTCCGGTACAGGGGCCCCTGTCATAACCTTGGCACAGGTTGCGGCTTCTATTGAATATTCAGGCTGCATTCCCGCACTTACAACCTCCAGCATTTCAAGTTCCATGCCGAGATCCTCCCTCCTGCATGCGTAACCGTCGACAGCAGTCTTGTCGAATGGAGGAATATCGATGTCGCTTCTTATCTTTTCGGCCAGGACACGCCCGGCAGAAGCCATGAAGGAAACGCTCTCACTGCCTGTTGGGAAGGCGTAGCTAAGTACTATCTTATGAGCCCTTTCAAAACTTATCATCTCCTGTCTCCCGATAATGCAAATTGTTTCAACTGATGTAATCGTCGGATGCCGGCTTAAGATATATGATGTCAGCCGGCCTGATTCCGATTCTCACCTCAGATCCTTCAGAAAGCTGTTTCAGGATGGGGTCATCCCCGACTACGGATGCAAATATACATTCTCCGGCCCTGATCTCAATGTCGGCACCGGCAGGTGTGGAAATAATTTCCACTACTTCTCCCCGGAAGCTGTTATCCATCCCGCCCCCGGTTCCCGGCAGTGACAGCCTTACATTCCTGTTGCGTATGACTATCAGTCCCTCACCCGGATAATCACCGGGTTCAGCTATCAGACTCAGACCATGCTCCGTTATGCACCTTAATACCCCATCACCTGTTTCAACCGTTGCCCTGAAGATATTTCTTATTCCGGTATATCTTGCCACGAACCTGTTGACGGGGTGATTGAAAACATAAGATGGCGTTCCGGTCTGAATTATCCTGCCATTGTGAATTACCCCAACCCTGGAAGCCAGTCCCAGCGCCTCAGAGTAATCGTGGGTTACATGGATTATTGTCTGACCCGACTTCCTGAGAGACCTCAGCAGGCTGATAATGTCATCCTTAAGGGCTGCATCAATTGAAGCCAGGGGTTCATCGAGCAGCAAGAGCCTTGGTGATGTTACCAGTGTCCTTGCCAGTGCAGTCCTCTGAAGCTCGCCTCCCGACAGGGTCCCGATGCGCCGGTGAAGAATATAACTGATATTCATCCTGGCTGCTATTCCGGAGACCCTGTTTTCGATCTCCCCGGCCGGCAACTTCCTTATCCTCAAAGGATATGCTATATTATCGAATGCGGTCATATGGGGGAAGAGGGCATAATCCTGGAAGACCATTCCTATGTTCCGGATATGGGGTCTCAGTGAGGTAATATCACTGCCATCCATAACTATCCGGCCACTATCGGGGTAGCCAATGCCTGCCAGCAATTCGAGAAGCTGGGTTTTGCCCGATCCTGACCTGCCAAGCAATACGAAATATTCTCCCTCAGCAATGCTGAAGCTAATTTCCCTGAGGCTAAAATCACCCAGCCGTTTATTGATGTTCTTAACCTCAAGCATCACCCGGAAGTTTTGGTTTAACTTTTCTCTCGAGTGATACCATCCGGAACAGTACAAATATCACCAGGGCAACCAGAACAAAGAGGAGAGAGAGAGGCCTGGCGTAGGAAAGACCGAAAGAGTTGAATCTCTCGTAGATCATTACCGGTGCTGTCATAGGATGGTAAGCAACAATAACAACGGCACCGAATTCACTCATTCCCCTGGCAAACATCATTACAAAACCCGAAATGATGCTTCTCCAGGCCAGTGGGACGGAGATGGAGAAGAATGCCCTGCTGCGCGATGCTCCAAGACTCAAGGCAGCTTTCTCAAGTTTCTCTGGTACCCCAAGGAATCCATCGCGGGCTGAATTGACCATGAATGGAATACTGACAAATGCCATGGCCAGGGCAGTGCCCACAGGGTTGTTGATAAGGTTCATTCCGGCTAATCCGGCAGCCTTGCCAATTATGCCCTCACGCGAAATCAGTCCCAGCAGGGCTATCCCCGCAGCCGTGTGGGGAATTACTACCGGCAGATCGATTATTCCCTGTATAACCTTCTTTCCGGGAAAGCTTCTACGGGCCATAATATAGGCAAGGGGTATGGCTCCCACTGAGAAGAACAAGGTTGAAAGAAATGAAATGCGCAGGGTAAACCAGACCGACTCCCTGACCGTATCATCGGCTACCGTCTCGAAAAACTCTCTGCTTCCGGTGTGCAGGGCCATGCCTATAAGGGGTGCAATGATAAAAAGGAGTATAACGGCAGAGAGTAACATCATCAGCCATCGGAAAAGATCTCCCTTCAGTCTTTTTGCGATCATAATCCCTGCCTGGTTGTTGCCTCCATGATAACCTGTGAAGGGTTTTCCACTCCTGAAAGGATGGGAGGAGAAATGGTATTCTGACCTGTCTCACTGAAAATACTTCTGCCTTCCGGACTTAGAAGAAAGGCAAGGAATTTCTCAGCCTCCTGCCTGTTCGGGGCATTCTTCAGCAAAGTAATACCATACATTATGAAATCACCCTTTATAAGTACTGTTTCTCCGGGCTTGCTGCCGGCAACCTGCTGCGATACAGACCTGTAACTTTCTGCGAATAACGGATCACCCAGGTTTATTTCAGGAGATAATTTAACATATTTCAACTGGTGCTGAACCGCTACTGACCTGTACTGAAAGATATAATCAACGGCTCCTGCCTGAAGGAGGGCTGTAAGGTCTATCTCCTTCGGTCTTATGTATGATCTGTCTTTTGCCTCGAATTTCTCCCTGAGGCCGGGTACACCATAATACTCCTCTGCAAGAGACAGCATCATAAGGGTGCGGTACCCGCAGGGATCTGAATCAGGATCGGAGCGACCGTAAATTACATCGCTGCCAGCCAGCAATTCGGACCAGTTATGCTCATTTATGACCTCAGCATGCCTCGATTTGGCGGTATAAGCGATAACTATCTCGTTGGTGGCAAACCCGAGGTTCCAGTCTGCATATTCAGGGATAAGCATGTCGTCAATTATCTGGTAGTCGGCGGAGGCCATTATGTCACATGGCTTGTTCAGTTCGGTGATCTTACGGGCACAGACCAGGCTTCCCGCTGCTTCCGTCAGTATTTTGACGCCAGGATTATCGGCTTCGTATTGCTTTACGAGCCTTGATATCGGGACAGCCAGGCTGCCCGCATGGAAGATGATGATCTCATTCCTGCCGCCGTTGTTGCATCCGGTTACAGGCAATACCAGAAGAAATGTTATGGCGATAAGGTTCCTTCTCATACTGTGTCTGCTATTTCATTAATTCTCCTGAAAAACCTGCGGGCTATATCTTTCAGGGCTATATCAATTTCAGCATTCAGATCACCGTAAGCCTCAACGAGGGCATTGCCTTCCTTTGTCAACAATGTCTTACCTCCCGAGGCGCCGCCGCGATGTTTTTCTATAAGGCGGAATCCGATAAGATCCTCAACCTCACGAAGAAGGCCCCATGCCTTCCTGTAGCTTATCTTCATATTCTTTGCTGCAGTTACAATCGATTTAACCTCAGCAACCTGCTTCAGCAGGTCGAGTCCTTCGGCGCTGATGACTATCTCCTCACTGCGAGTCTCGAGCCAGACTTTGTAATTGAGGAAGATATCATAATACTTCGATCCTTTCGGTCCTGCCATGGAAGATGAAATTTTGACGATTAACGATTAACGATCTTACCCTGAACCCTGTACCCTGTACCCTGAACCGAGACCGGCAACAGCCGGTCGAGCTCACGACCGAAGGCAGTAACCCTGCACCTACTTATACAAACACCTGTAGGAGGTATCCTGATCAGCCTTAACCCTGAATTTAACGTCCCTGGGAACCACGAAGGTTTCGAAAGGCTTGTAGGTTTTCCATTTTGTTTCACCCGGAAGCTGGACCTCCAGCGCTCCCGATGTGATTGTCATATATTCAATTGTAGATGTCCCGAATTCATATTCACCCGGAGCCATCACTCCTACCGTTGCCGGACCGTCGGCATTCTCAAAGGCTATCGATTTCACCCTGCCGTCAAAATACTCATTTACCCTGAACATATTTTCTGCTTTTTTTATCATTAATACTATTGAAAGGCAAATGTAATGATTTTGCATATCGGTTTGGTCAAAACACCTCGGGAAATTGGTAAATAAGCGAATCCGGGCAGGCTGGAGCCCTCAAGAAATGTTCTCAGCCAGCATGAACGGGTCAATAAAAAAAAAGAGGCTGTCTCTAATCCGACAGCCTCCTGGTTGCGTCTTAAAATATAATGAATTCTCAGATCTGGTATGGCTTCACCACCTCCACAACCTCGGGGAAGTCAATACCGAGCTTCCTGAGATGTTCGAGTGTCGGCACTCCGTTTTTGTTCCAGCCGCGGCGCTTATAGACAGCATCGAGAAGGTCCTCGTATCTCTTTTCGCGGTACTGTCTTGTCAGCTTCATCTTCTGTTCGGTGGTCATTCCCTTAATATCAACACCCACCTTTTCAATCAGTTCCTTGTCATATCTCTCGGCTCTCGACTCATATTCCTCCACGGTCACCGGGCCGGCGGCACGGTAAGGCTGGGCGTCATACTTACGGGTACCATAACCCCTGCGCAGGTTAAACACCCTCTGGAAATTATATACCCTCTCAGAGTCTTCAATAAGCCTGTGCTTGTCGAAGGGTCGGCCGGTAACTGCTTTATAGATTGTCACATAGTTGTCAACATGCTCGGGAACCTTGGCAGGCTCGCTGGTTTTGGCATTATCCGCAGGTTCAACGTCATTCCATGGTAGTTTACAGAGCCCGTTAAGCCCGAACCAGGTCCTGAACATCGGGAAATAATGCAGCGCCTCAGCCTTGTTTTCGAAGGTGGGTATCTGATTATTTACCATATCCATGAATATCAGCCAGGCTTCATCATGCTGCGGACCCTTGTTGGTCATAGCGTAACCACCCTGCTGTGCGAGAGACTCCTTAGAGATGTACTGTGAATACTCGAGGCCCTTGTTTACCATTCCTATATCATTGATAAGTCCTTCATCTCCCCAGCCCTTTGAGATGAACATCTCCTTGCACTTTTGTACTCCCATCCCGGCTATCTTGCCAAAGCCTTCTCCGCGGGCAAGCTGATGTATCAGATCAAGGGCAGCATTTCCGTTGCCGAAGGTTAGTTCCAGTCCCCCCGTCCTCTCACGGTTGAGTATGCCCCTCTGGTAACATTCCATAAGGAAGGCAACAGTGGTGCCCCAGGTAATGGTACAAATGCCATAGGTGTCGCAATAGAAGTTTGCCTCTATTATATAGCACGGATCGAAAATGCCGCAGTTGGAACCAAGACCGGCTGCCGTCTCGTACTCCGGACCGTCAACTATAACCTTCTGCCCTTTGTAGGGACCCGACCTGAGTTCAAAAGTATCCACCCCCTTGGCACATGACATGTTACAGCCTATCCAGCAGCCATCGGGAATGTTCTGGGTAAAGAAGGACTTCCAGACAGTAGAATCGATCTTCGGAGTATCCTTGTGACGGCCATACTGGAAATTGTGCACCGGAAGAAGGTCGTGGTCATCCATTATCTCAACGAGGTGAGCGGTACCCACCTTCCTCATCTGACACTGAACATCATCAAAATCCCTCATCTCCTTGTTGAAGCGACGGCCTCTCTCTGAGATGGCCTCGAGGTCAACCACATTGTTAAGATTGCCCTTTACGCCAGGTATCTTGCATACCACAGCCTTGATCTTTTTATTCCGGAGCACGGTGCCGATGCCGCCCCTGCCAGCCTGCTTGAGCCTTACAAGCTTACGCTTGGGATCATAAAAGCTGAAATTGAGCATCCCTATAAGTGAATGGTCAGCAGCCGCACCTGCCGATACAATGCCGATATTTTTCCTGTCCTTTTCATCCTCGGCAAACATATCGGTAAGCTGCTCCACCAGCAGATGGCTGTCGATGGCCTCGGCCGGAGCCTCAAAAATCTCAACAGAATGGTTCACACCATCAATAAATATTATAACATCCTCTGATGCCTTACCCTGAAGTTCAATAGCATCGAAACCCGAAAACTTCAGGAAGGGACCGAAGAAACCTCCCACGTTGCTGTCCATTACCGAGTTGGTTTGCGGTGATATGCTTACGCACAGTGACTTGCCGGTTCCGGAATACTGGGTTATGCCTCCCAGCGGTCCCGATGATATGATTATCTCATTATCGGGACTGTCCCAGGTGGTGTCAGGTTTGGTGGCATCCCAAAGAAGACGGAGTCCATATCCTTTTCCGCCAATGAACTTCTCCTTCATGACAGGAGGAACATTCTTCTCCCTTACTTCAGGGGTGCCTACATTTATGTACAGGACCTTGTCGGTGTATCCCCTGTCGAGCGGCGTCCACTTGTACTTCCAGCTTTTCAGCATCCTGTGCTTCGATTTCATTGCCTGAATGTCCATATCATTATGTTTTAAAAGTTCTATTGCCCTGTTAAAAATCAAATTTCGAAATTATTCCTTAACCGGCAACTTTAAAATGATAATAATCAATATGCTATGTGATGCATAACGGTTCTTACGAACCATTTAGAATGCTCTAACATCTGAGGTTCAAATGTTTGATCGGGGAAGGTTTTAAAACCCATTTTCAATACCCGCGCAATGCACCTGCAGAGTGAGAGAAACGAAGCCATCCTTACATGATTTTAAATTATGTGGTATCTTTAGGCAACCATGTTAATTATTCAGATCCATTACATAAAACAACATGATGCGACATGAATCTGCTTCCTGAACCTATAGCCCTTTTCTACAGTATAGCCGGATTTGACCCATCCCTGATTGAGCGTTGTGAAACGGGTGAAAAATACGCCGGCATAATGCTGAGGAACGGGAACATTGGCGTTTGTGCTATTTTAGGCCAACATGTTGACAATATGATTCTTACCACAGGCAGACCCGATCTGAGCGATCCCGGCCACAGGATAATCCTGAATGCATGGTTCAATGCCTTGTACAACTACGATATGCCCGTTGTCGGCCAGGGGGATATTTTTGAAAGGGAAAGGTTCTCAGCTTACAGGAAGATTGTGATGATCGGCAGCTTCGTGTCACTGACGGATAAATTCAGGAAGTACGACATACCTCTGCATATTTTTGACATGATGTCTGATGAGGATTTCCTGGTTCCAATGAACCTGCAACCTGAATTTCTTTCAGATGCCGACTGCGTTATACTTACCGGAACCACCATAAGTAACAATTCCTTCATGGAAGTAATCTCGCATACGCCATCCACTTGCGACATTTTCCTTCTTGGCCCGTCGAATGTTCTGCACCGGACCATGTTCAGATATCGTAACATTAAGGTTGTGTTTGGCTCCCGCTTTAAAAAGTATGATCATAAGGTACTCGATCTGATAAGGGATGGGCACGGGACCAGGAGCTTCCTGGAACCAGTCAATAAAGTGTATATTTCGGAACCAATGAATCCCGCATGAAATACGAAGAGTTGAGAAAGAAACTGTCGGGATGCAGAGTCGGCATCGCTGGGGCTGGCGGACTCGGCTCCAACTGCGCCCAGGCACTTGCAAGGTGCGGTGTCGGGACTATAGTGATTGCCGATTTCGACATGGTTGAGGAAACAAACCTTAATCGTCAGTTCTTTTTCCGCGACCAGGTAGGGATGAAGAAGGTTGATGCCCTTAAGACCAATCTCGGGAAAATTGGTACCGGATCAGTAATAGTTGCCCACTGCATCACCCTTAATCCTGAAAACATTCCTGAGGTTTTCAATGGCTGCGATGTTGTTGTGGAGGCTTTCGACAGTGCCGAGATGAAAATGATGCTTATAGAGACCATTACCCGTAAAATGCCCGCGATACCTGTAGTAGCAGGATCGGGACTGGCAGGACTTGGGAGCAACGACACCATAAAAAGCAGGAAAGTGGATGATAATCTATACATTATTGGCGATGAATCGATGGAAGTCTCGGATGAAAACCCTCCCCTTGCCCCCCGGGTCGGTATTGTTGCATGCATGCAGGCGAACATTGTCGTGGAACTACTGTTAAAGAGATAAATAACCTGTCATGAGAATTACACTTAACAACCGACCTGAGGAGTTTGACTCTGGCGAAATAACGGTAGATGAACTGCTGAAGCTGAAGAACATGACCTTCAGGATGAGGATTGTTAAGATAAACGGCAGACTGATTGACAGGGATTTATACCTAGATACTACCATTACTGACGGGGATGATGTACAGGTAATTTACCTCATGAGCGGGGGCTGATGACAACTCCCTGCCTGCCATCCATTGTTCGGTGAATTGCCCGGAGCAGCCTTGCCCTACCGTCTGATCCATATTGATATTAAACAGAAAAGCCTGCTGTTTGTTATACAATTGAAGTATCAATATAATAACTACAGCCATGAGGAAATATCTGGAAGTACCTGAAGCATATAACGAACCCGTTCTGGAATACGCTCCCGGATCGGTTGAAAGAGAAGAACTCCGGCAGGTTATCTCTGAAATGAGATCAAGAGTTGCCGATATACCTATGATAATCGGAGGTCGCGAAATCCGAACCGGCAGACTTGAAGAGATACACCCCCCTCATGACCGGAAACACCTGCTCGGGCATTATCACAGGGGAGATAAAACGCATGTGGAAATGGCTATCAGCGCTGCCCTGGAGGCCAGAAGAGAGTGGGCCGGGACACCATGGAAACAAAGGGCTTCCATATTTTTAAGGGCAGCGAGTCTCGTCTCCGGGCCCTACAGGCAGGTACTGAATGCAGCTACCATGCTGGGGCAATCCAAGACAATTCACCAGGCTGAGATTGACGCCTCATGTGAATTTGCCGACTTCCTTAGGTATAACGTTCAGTATATGAACGAGATATACCAGATACAGCCGGAGAACAGGTCCCACACATGGAACAGGCTGGAGCAAAGGCCTCTCGAGGGATTTGTATATGCCCTCAGTCCCTTCAACTTTACCTCCATTGCCGCAAACCTGGCAGCGGCACCGGTATTGATGGGCAACGTTGTAGTATGGAAACCATCCAACACCCAGATATATTCAGCCGATATTATAATGAAGATATATCGTGAGGCCGGACTTCCCGACGGTGTTATAAATATCGTATATGTTCCCGGACCCATGGCCGCCGATGTGGTTCTGAGCAACAGGCACCTGGCCGGGATACACTTCACAGGTTCCACAGGAGTCTTTAACTCAGTATGGAAAACCGTGGGCGCCAACATCGGTTTGTATAAAAATTATCCCAGGATAGTGGGTGAAACCGGCGGCAAAGACTTCATTGTGGCTCATCCCTCGGCAAACCCCAGGCAGGTGGCAACCGCCATGGCCAGGGGCGCCTTCGAATACCAGGGTCAGAAATGCTCTGCTCCGTCGAGGGCTTACATACCTGCGAGCCTGTGGCCTGAAATACGGAAAATGACATTGGAGCAGATTGACAACTTCAGGATGGGAGTACCGGAGGATTTCTCCAATTTCATCACTGCTGTTATAGATGAGAAGGCTTTCGACAAGATTTCTTCCTACATAGAAGAGGCAAGGAAAAATCCCCAGGTAGAGATTATCTGTGGCGGCAAATGTGACAAATCGACCGGTTATTTCATTGAACCGACAATACTGCTCAGCAATGATCCATGCTACATCACCATGCAGGAGGAGATATTCGGACCGGTACTTACCGTCTATGTGTATAAAGATGATGAGTTTGACGATATACTGAAGCTGATCGACAAGACTTCGGTTTACGGACTGACCGGGGCTGTTTTTGCCCGTGAGAGGGATGCCGTAATGAGAGCCACAGATACACTGAGATATTCTGCAGGCAACTTCTACATAAATGACAAACCCACGGGTGCCGTCGTAGGTCATCAGCCTTTCGGAGGGTCGAGGGCCTCGGGCACAAACGACAAGGCCGGATCAGCACTTAACCTGATGAGATGGGTGAGCCCCAGAACCATCAAGGAGTGCTTCATGCCACCGGAGGACTGGAAATACCCGTTTCTCTCGGAAGATTGAAAAATATGGCTGGCCGGTTGAAATCTTTTGGCTTCAGCCCTTCCGGTTTCTGACCAAAATGGATTAGGTTTGCGGAATGGCTATCAGGTTTAAATATGCTGATAAAATTCCTCCCTGGCTGAGGAATAAGTATGTCATTACCATACTGATTTTCATATTGTGGGTGTTATTCTTCGATGCAAACAACCTTCTCGACCGCTGGAGAGGGGTGAGGAAGTACAGATCATTGGAGACTGATCGTGAGTATTATTCAAAAAGGATTGAAGAGGACAGGCGCAAACTCGAAGAACTCAGGACGGATAATGAAAGCCTTGAGAAGTTTGCCCGCGAGCAATACCGGATGAAGAAGCCCGAAGAAGACATATATATAATTGTATCACCGGATGAGAGCCGCAGGATTCAGAAAGAATCAAGTATCCGGTAAGATTCGAGTAGTCCGTTCACATCGCGTGAAGCCGTTTCAATCCCACTCATGGTTAGAAGTCGAGATGCAGCCATAGCAACAGGCATCTTTACATACAGTGTACCATGCACGTGGTTAAGGTATTTGACTATTCTGAAGGCATTGAACCATGCGAAGAAGCGTTTTGAATACATTGCCGGTGAAGAGGTATTGTCTTTCAACTCCTGCTTCCTGTGATTCCATTCATTCACATCGACGAAGGACCTTATATCATCCGGCACCAGGCCATAATCATCACCGGCTCCGGCAGGGCTGCACCCGGTGCTGAATTTCCCGAAAAAAGCCCGGAGGGGAATGAATGATTCAGGTGCATAAGTCAGGTAATCCCCTGCCCCGCTTTTTATCATCGTCGAGATTGCCGGCCCTGTTCCGAAAGGCACCCTTGCCGAAAGACGGGCAGACGGAAATACAGTTGTGCTGTTCAGATTAATAAAGTCGTCCGATACGACAAGCTTCCCGATGAAATAAAAGTCCTCTCCCCCCTGGTTTCTGCTCATACCTCCTGCCCCGACATAGCGATAAACCTTGACGGCCACTGCAGAACCGATAGTATGGAACGGGTACGGGTATCCAATGAACCTCAGTGCCCGAACGAAATACCTGAGGTGCAGTTCATACTGCCGCATTGCGTTAATGGCTGGATTGGCTTCCTCACCGTTTTCCTCGCGGTGCCTGAAGCTGATCGAACAGGCGCCGGCATTCCGGTCAAGGGCAAAATCATGCCAGAGTGCTGTAAAATAGTTATCGGCGACTTTGCAATCAGCATCAAGAGATACAATAACCCCATCGGGGTAGCCGAGCTTACAGAATCTCCTGACAGCTTCATCCATTCCTGTTTTTCTGGCTGTCCCCACCCCCCATCCGGTTAATGCCGGCTGGCCTGCATCAATGACATACAGCCTGAAGAAGGTCTGGCCGGCCACCCGACGCCATTCATGAATAGCCATCAGGGTTATAGCATTGGCCTCAATACCTGACAGGCCTGATGAGGCCGGGGAATTAACAACAATAATTACTTCTGCCGGTACCGGCGGAGGATTACACCTTGCCAGTGAGGAGAGACAAACGGCTATCTCCGGCTCGTTAAAAGCCGGTATGACAATTATTATTCCTGTACCGGGGGCCGGGGATTCTTCAATAAATTCGGGATATAGTGCTCCTTTCTGAAGATATCGGGCGGCAAGATCCATTACTTTGAACTGGCACTCTTCTCGGCCCTGTACCTGGTATTGAGGCCTTCAATCACCTTGCTGGTAATATCCAGGTTCCTGTCGCTGTAAAGTATCTGTCCTCCGAAGCTCTTGCCAAGTATATACTGAAGGTTGAAGTCCTCCTTTACCGAATCAAGATAGGTCATTATATATTCAAGGATCTGTCTGTTCATCACCTGCTCTTCTTCCATAAGCTCATATCCCAGTTGATCGCGAAGCTCTACCAGCGATTGCTGCTGTTGGAGGAGTGACTGCTCCATCTCAGCCGCGGTAGCCCTTGTAACCAGTCCCTTGGATACCTTATCCTGGAAGTCAAGTGCTCCTTTTTCATATGCTTGCCCCTTCGTATTGAGTTCCGTTTCGGCATTTTTCTGCTTTTCCATCAGGTCGGCCCTCTTATCGAAATACATATCGAATTTAAGAATTACCGTGTCAATATTGACATAGGCAATGCCATGTGAGTTTATCTCGACCGGCAGGCTTATCTCCTCATCCTGGGCTGAGGTTTCCCTGGAACTGCGTCCGGTAAAATGGAGTATGTAGAGGATTGCCACTGCAACCAGCAATACCAGGTTAAGGATAATAGTTGATTTCTTCATTGATAGTTAAATGACGGTTTAACAATAATCTGGGGCAAATATAAAACATTTAATGGAAAAGAGATGGGGCAAACCCGGGGCACCTGTTAAAAATCGGGACAAGGTATTGCCCGGAACCTGCCCCGCTGCCCCGGCGTCATGGTAGTGAACTTATAGGTCAGTGATATCTCATGTGCACCAGCAGTCGTAGTAATCAGGTTTGATATCGTGAAATCATAGCTGTAACCTATCTGAAGATCATCGGTCCGGTATCCGATCATGCCTATTACAGCATCGCCTGCCTGGGATGTTACAAAAGGGATACCCCTGTACCACATACCGAACATCAGGGGATTGCGGTAATAGTACAGCCCAATGTCAGACTGGAAGAAACTGCTCTGCATCTGGAAGTTGGCAGCGAGGGAAAGGACTTCGTCATATTTGCGCCGGAGTCTTCCCCTGGCAATGATCTGGGCTCCTCCGAAAACATTGATCTTCACCGGCACGAATGACTCATCGCCATAAAACGACTGTTTCGGCCTGAGCAGATGGTCAATGGTCAGTCCTGCCCAAATTTTGTCGTTGTAGGCTATCACCGATGTGGTGAAATCGAAATCGGCAACACTCTCGAAGGGGGGCGGGATAATCGGAGGAGTGACCCCACCGGGTGAAAGTGAGGAGTTAAAGATCAGTTTGTAGATGTTCAGGCCGAGATACTGGAACTTGAACTGAACGCCAGGCCGGATGTGCCATTCATTGGTGATCCGGAAATCATAGGAATATAAGATGCCGACATTGGTAGTGCTGAGGTCTCCCGATCCTGCCACATCATAGGTTGCAAGGATACCGATACCCGAACTAAAGTTGGGCATGTACCTGTCGAAGGAGATGCTGTAGGTATGAAATACCCCCGGCACCGCCGGCCACTGGTTCCTGTAGTTTATGCCGAACCTGAAATCCTCGGTCGAACCGGCAAATGATGGAGCCAGATAAAGGGAATTGGCATAGAACTGTGAAAAAGTGGGATCTTGTCCGTTACTTCTGATACTTACCATGATAAGAAGTATCACCAGTATATGTCTTGTCCTTAACGGCAAACCAGGTCAGGCTAAAATTTACTAAAGCGAAAATAGTTAAATGATTTCAATATTCCTCATCTTTAAACCCAAAATTGCCCCTTACAGTATCAAAAGGAGCAATTTTTCAACTAACGGGTTGTTTTCTTATGTGAATGCACTGAAATCTTTGACCAATGTAACTCAGAAGCGCAGTAGTGTTACGTCACCCATCTTGATGAACTGCTCACCATTGGCATAGCGGCCCCTTGCACGCCAGATGTAAACACCGGGTTCACAAAGCTGACCCCTGTAATAGCCATCCCAGCCGATATTTAGGTTGCGGCTCTCAAAAATCACTGCACCAGTGCGACTATATATAATAAGATGGTATTCGGAGACCCCTTCGTATTCGGGGTGGAACACGAAGGCTGCTTCATCACTGCGAGGTGAATAATAGCCGCCTGTTGATCCGTTCTTATTGGGAATGAAGGCATTTGGAAATACTATATTATGACTTCCGGTAGATGTTGCATACACTCTGGAGACAGTATCCGTACAACCGAATTCATTGCTTACCGTAAGCTTTATCCTGAACTGGCCCCCGCTTTTGTACAGGTGCACCGGTTCCCGGAGCTGTGAGGTTTCGCCATCGCCAAAATCCCATGTCGAAGTAAGCATCCCCGTTGAGTAATTATATAGCATTACCTCCCTGTCGTTTAAGTCGATATTGGCCGGACTGACATCGAACCTGGCAGATGGCAGAGGATACACCGTTATATCTGCTGATGACTGGTCCTTCCTTCCGTCACTGCTCATGGCGACAAGCACAACCGTATAAGTTCCCGGTTCAGTATAGGTCCACTCAATGTCTTTTTCTCCTGAGGTTCTTCCATCTCCCGAAAGCCACTGCAGGGTATCATGGTTAGATGATGTGCTGTGTATCATGACAGTGAATGGGGCACAACCCGACAATGACGATGCTGCGAAGGAACTGACAGGCTTATTGGCTGTAATCCCGGCATCCTGCATGCCTGTTATCCTTACTTCGCGCGCAGGCTGCACACCCCTGCCTGTTTCAACAGGTATCACGGCACCAGCAGGGTCCGAGACTTCATTTCTTCCTGCAGTCCCCTTATCGGGAGTGATGGCGGGGTTATCCTTTTCGGCTACAGGCTTGCCGGCAAGTGCTGATTCTGCAGGACACCCTGCTTCAGGTGCGGCAGTCTCACCCTTTTGAAGAAGCTGTTGCTCTACAGCATGAGTAGCCGGCTGACTGTCGGTAACTGTGCCATTGGTATCATGTCTGAAAGCATTAAGGGTAAGCACAATGGTTGTGGTAACCGTTGCTACGGCTGCAGCCAGGTAATAGATGTTGAAACGGGCCGGGTTGAACCTGATAAACTCCCTCGTGGAGACTCGCCTCATCAGTTCAGCCTTTACCCCGGCAGCCGGATCAACGGAGTAATTCTCGAACATACTCCTGTATAACCCGTCAACATCCTTATATTCTTTCCTGGTTGCCAACTATTGTTTATCTTATATCTTAATCTTCTGTTTCTCTTTTATCATCTTTCCCTTCACCAGGGATATCCTTCTGCCCCTTATAATCCTTAATCTCTCTCAGCCTGCACAGCTTATCCCTCAGCATCGCCCTTGCCCTGCTGTACTGTGATTTCGAGGTATTGACATCTATATTCATGATCTCAGCAATTTCACGATGCTTGTATCCCTCAATCGCATACAGGTTGAATACCATCTTGTATCCCGGGGGCAGTTCGCTCAGCACCTTGTAGAGTTCATCGGCCGAGAAGAAATCCTCCTCAAAACTTACGGTGCCGGTTTCAGTGCTCCTGTATTCGTCAATATCCACATGATACCTGTGTTTCAGGTTCTTGTGATAATGAGTAATGGCAGTATTTACAGCCACCTTCCTGAGCCACCCTGCAAAGGACCCGGCCCCCCTGTATTCATCTATATTAAAGAACACCCTTACAAATACATCCTGCAATATATCCTCGGCCTCAGCCCTGTCGGTTGAATATCTCAGACATATCCCCAGCAGGAATCGTGAGTACCTGTCATAGAGTATCTGCTGTGCCTGTCTGCTGTGTCTGCGACAGCCTTCGATTATTTCGAGGTCACTCAACATCTTCCCATGACATCTTGATGACAACCCATAAAAAGCAATGGTTGCATTGTCTGAAAAATTTCCTCAAAAATACCAAATTACTGCTGTAAATCATCATTTTATTGTGACAAAGGTCATATGCTTTTCTGACATCATCCATTTGTTTTGTATCGGTCGCCATCGACTTAAATCAGACAATACATCCAATAGAATGAAGAAGATAGAAACACACCCGATACTTGAAGTTCCAACACCCGAAAAGGTCATTTTTAAATTCAATGGCAAGACCGTTACTGGAGAGAAGGGATTCACCATTGCTGCTGCCCTTCACCAGGCAGACTTTCCGGTGCACTCTCACAGCCTCAGGTCAAGAAAAAGAAGCCTGGAATGCGGCATAGGAAAATGCGGAGCATGCGAAATGCTGGTTGACGGCATTATAAGAAGAATCTGCATCACGCGGGTTGATGGTGTAAGAGAGGTGAACGAAATCCCCAAAGACTACGAGCCCAATGTGGTTCCCTATAAAGACAAGCCTCCTTTCAAAGTATACAAGACCACCGTTGCTATTATTGGAGCCGGACCGGCAGGACTGGCAGCCAGGGAAGTACTTAAAAGCCACAATGTACAAAACCTGGTGATCGACAACAACGACCAGATAGGCGGACAGTTTCTGATGCAGACACACCAGTTCTTCTTCTTCGAAAAAGAGAAGAAATTCGGAGGCATGAGGGGCTTTGATATAGCAAAGACGCTGGCCGGTGACTCTCATGATGGCATAATGCTAAACTCAGTGGTCTGGGACCTTCTCGAAGGAAAAAGGCTTGCAGTGAAAAATACACGTACTGAAGAGATCTTCTTCGTTGACTGTGAGTCACTTATAGTAGCCACAGGAGCAGTTCCCTTTATGCCGGCCTTCGAAAATGATGACCTGCCGGGTGTTCACACTGCCGCTGTAGTCCAGAAGATGATGAACCAGGAGTTCACACTTCTGGGAAAGAACATTCTGACGGTGGGCGCCGGGAACATAGGTTACCTGACCTCATACCAGCTGATGCAGGCGGGTGCCAGGGTAAAGGCCATAGTAGAAGCAATGCCCAACGAAGGAGGATTCCCGGTTCAGGCCAACAGGGTCAGGAGACTAGGCATACCCGTCATTCTTTCACATCTGCTGGTGAAGGCTATTCCCAATAAGAACAAGGATGGCATCATAGGAGCCGTAATTGCCGAGAGCTGTAATTTTTCACCTGTTCCGGGGACCGAAAAGGTAATATATGGTATCGATGCGATAAACATCTGCACCGGGCTTATACAGGACGACCAGCTCCTTACCAAAGGCAGGGAGGTGTTCGGAACCATGGCTTACGGTGCCGGCGATGCCATCCGCATCGGTGAAGGAACCAGCGCGGTGCTGAGAGGCAAACAGGCTGCTTACGAGGCTCTGCACGACCTTGACGTAAGATGCGATTACAATACATACCTGTCGCTATCGAAAGAGTATATCGACTCGCAACAGCATCCGGTGAAGGTAATCGATGAACCATACATGCCATCACCGGAAAGGATGACTGACAGACCGTTTGTTCTCATTGACTGCCTGTATGGATTTGCGTGTAATCCATGTCAGTTTGCGTGCCCCCACGGAGCAATCGTCAAGACCTCTTCAAG
>JAVEWX010000194.1:0-4410 GCA_034004335.1 Bacteroidales bacterium
GGCTTTCGGATTCGTGGGAGAGCAGCCCATTTCCTACGGTGATCTGGCCATGAAGGTTTCAGCCCTCATAGCAATGCTGGAAAACGCCGGTATCAGCAAGGGTGACAAGGTGGCTGTTTTCAGCACCAACATGCCCAACTGGGGAGTGGCCTACTTCGCCATAACCTCAATGGGTGCTGTAGCTGTACCTATACTGCCCGACTTTTCACCGGCCGAGGTCACCAATATAGTCGAACACTCGGAAACGAAACTGATATTCGCCTCTGAAGCCCTCATGCCGAAGACTTCAGAAATCAATCCAGGCATCAGCAGGGTGAAGCTCGATGATTTTTCAGTTGTTACCGCGGAAAAGGGGTTCTCGTTCAATGAGGCCTCGGTTCCTTCAAAACAATATGAAGTAGAAGAAAATGACCTGGCGGCCATTATTTATACTTCCGGAACCACGGGGCGCTCGAAGGGAGTGATGCTTACCCACCTGAATATCAGTTTTGATGCCCTCGGGGGATCACTGATTCAGCCTATCGACCAGAATGACCGGTTCCTGTCAGTATTGCCGCTGTCGCACACCTATGAGAATACTCTTGGTCTTATACTTCCCGTGATGCACGGCTCGTCGGTATGGTACCTCAGGAAGCCACCCACTGCGCCGGTATTGCTGCCTGCACTGCAGGAGGTCAGGCCAACCATCATGCTTACCGTGCCACTTATCATAGAGAAAATCTATTTTAACAAGATTGCCCCGACATTCAATTCAAAACTGGTGACAAGGGCATTGTTCAGTTTTGCTCCTACCCGTAAGGTCCTCAGCAAACTGGCCGGGAAGAAGCTGATGAAGACATTTGGCGGGGAGCTGAAGTTTTTCGGCGTTGGCGGCGCGAAGATCAACAAGACCGTTGAGAGATTTCTTATTGAAGCACGTTTCCCCTACGCGGTGGGATACGGCCTTACCGAAACGGCTCCCCTCATTGCAGGGTTCGGGCCCTTCAGGGGAAAATGGGAATCGACAGGTCCTGCCATGAACGGTGTTACACTGAAGATCAACAATCCCGATCCGGTAACCGGCGAAGGAGAGGTGTGGGCAAAGGGGAAAAACATCATGCAGGGTTACTTCAAAGACCCGGAGATGACCCGTGAGGTTCTTACGGAAGATGGCTGGTTCAAGACCGGCGACCTGGCTACTATCGATAATAAAGGATTCCTTTCTATCAAAGGTCGAATTAAAAACATGATACTCACCTCTACAGGTGAGAACATCTATCCTGAAGAAATTGAGTCTGTTATCAACAACTTCAGGCACGTCGTCGAATCGCTTGTCATCGAGAAGAAAGGCAAGCTGGTGGCTATGGTACATCTGAATATGGAGGAGCTCGAAGCCAGGTACCAAACCATGAAGGATGAGATGTCGCGCAAGCTTGACGACTTCATTGACGAAACCCTAATGGAATTGCAGGCCTATGTCAATTCACAGGTTGGCAAGGGAAGCAGGCTTGCTATGGTCGTCCTCCAACCAGAGCCCTTTCAGAAGACGCCGACGATGAAGATAAAAAGGTTTCTTTATTACTAAGAAAAAGGGCGTAGAAGGCGTAAAAGGCGTAGAAGGCGTAAAAGGCATAAAAGGCATAAAGGGCGTAGAAGGCGTAAAAGGCATAAAAGGCATAAAGGGCATAAAGGGCGTAGAAGGCGTAAAAGGAGTAAATGACGCAGGAGGAGTTGCGGGTTGCGGGATACGAGTTCTTCGTTCTTCGGTTAGGGTTTAGAGTTCTGAGTGGTCTTTAAATATGGCAATGAAAAACAGGGGGAAGCCTGTGAAGACCGGACGCCGGCTGCCGGAATGCCGTATCAAAATACAAATGAGACTGCCGCTCCCAGGCACATATCTGTTTCAAAACTATCCGTAAAAAATGGCTCCGCAGGGCCGTACTCCTTTCTTATCAGTACCCTGTTGACCCCAAACCTGACGAAGGGTGAGACCATGAACCTTGAGCCTATCTTCTGGCGGTATTCGGTGGCAACGCCGGCTCCGAAAAAGTAAAGTCTTGTATAGGCATCGAGCATTGCCTCAGTATCGGGATAGGAGTAATTATAGTTTGAATACTTAAGCTTCAGGTAGGGGCCGACGGTAAAGCCGTAAGGGTATACCCTGCTGTTGCTCAACATCGACATGACTACCTCCTCGTTATTATAGGTATAATCTCCCTTCTGCCTGAAATCATAACCCAGTGATGTACGAAGACTGAACTTCTGCGATACGGCGTGTTCGAAACTCATCTCCAGGCCCTGGGGTATAATTCTGACCCTGGCTGATAGAATTAGTCTCTTTTCAGTTATTCCCTCCTCCTGCGCAATGGCGTTGGGGATTGCCGCAAATACCGATAACAGTATAAACAGGTATATGGTTGTCCTTTTCATCGCCTGTCATTTAAAATGAGTATCCGATTCCTATATAAAACAGCTCCATACCCCCTCCTGTCCTGAGCATAAATCCTCCCTCCGGCTTCTGCAGCCTGTAACCTGCATTAAGCAGTGGAAAGAAATCCCATTGAGCAAAGAACTTTTCTGTTGCCGTCAGCTCCGGATCATTGTACCTGTCCTGGACGCCCAGAACACCCATGTTGATCTCGATATGATGCCTGTCACGGCCAAAAAGGTAGGCCCAGTTAACTGTCACACCGTTTCCGCGGAGGTCCCATCCCGATAATCTTCCCAGTCCGCCTCGAAGGTTTATGGAACCCATTGTAAAGTCTGCCACCTTCCGCTCATAGTTGACTGATATACCACCAATAAGCCCGCCAAAGCTTATGCTGCCGTAAACAACATTAACCGGTCCGGTTTCTTCAGTACCTGTCTGCTGGGCCTGTACTGCCGCTGCCAGAAAACTGATGAGCAATAGCGTAACAAGGTGTTTCATAAGCAAAGCATTAAAACATTATTACTGTCTCCCAATAAGGTAAAGGTTCTTTGTGCCCCGCAGAAGTATCCTGTCCCTGAGTAGCACGGGTGTGGCCACAAAATTGTCATCGAAAATTGTATGATTCAGAACCTTCATCCCTGCCCGCGACACCTCACAGACGTAAACAGCACCCCTGTCGTTGCTAATGTAGAGGTTATCATCTGCCAGTGTGGGCGAACTGTAGAAAACACCTCCATCACCCGGTAAGGTTGATTGCCAGAGTTCATTACCAGTAACGATATCGAGGCACCAGATAACACTGTTGAAGCCAAGAATATAAATCAGTCCGTTACTTGCTACCGGGGTTGCAACATCGCTGCCGATGTCTGTTTTATTCCACAGGAAATCCTTATCTGACATCTCGCCGCTGACGCCGGTCTTCATTGCCGCCGTATACTTCCCCCTTCCGTACGGTACTATTACGATGCCCTGATAATGAACGGGTGAAGCTATGGTGCGCCAGGCGGATCTCTTCTCAGGATTGAAGCCGCCATATGACCATATAAGCCTGCCTGTTGCTGCATCATGACCTGTCAGGTGATCGGCGCCCCATACTACAATGGTTTTACGATTGCCCTCCCCGATGACCAGCGGTGTGGTATAGCTCTGGGGGGTCTCTCTCCCGCTGGAATAGTTCCTGTCAACCTTCCAGGCCACATTGCCTGTTGACTGTTCGAGGGCCAGAAGGTATGAATGTCCCTCATGCATGACCGATATGACGACATTGCCGTCCACCAGCACCGGACTGGTACCAAAATCCCAGAAATAAACGTAATCACCATAAATCTCCTGCAGGTTCTGCCTCCAGAGGACATTGCCATTGAAATCAACAGCCGCCATGGTACCGCTCTTGAACTTGACGAATATACGTTCTCCGTCTGTTACCGCGGAGGGATTGCTGCCGGTTCCCCTGGCATGTCTGCCCGGAACCTGCCTGCCCAGCTTAACCTGCCATAGCATGCTGCCATCCCAGTCGAAGCACAGCACTCCATCCTCGGCTTCAGCGCCTTCACCAATAGCCGAGGTAAGTATAATACGATCATCCCATACGATAGGTGTTGAACCTCCTTTACCCGGAAGCTCAATCTTCCAGATTATCCCTTCCGTCGGGGAAAAGCTTACAGGGTAGTTTCCCCCCTCAGCCGTTCCGTTGTCACCCGGCCCCCGCCACTGCGGCCAGTTTTGTGCCTGCGCGGTCACTGACATTAGCATCAGTGCAATGGTTGCGGTTAAAGTGCGCATATCGATATGTCTCATTTTTTATTGATTTTCCTGTTATTAGCCCTACTGTCAGACTAATTCATTATCAGCCTGTAATAAACCCCAAACCAGGATATTCTGTTCACTTACCTGCCAAAATAGTCAATTAATTCATAACACTAGTGGGCACTTAAAACCCACTGATTATTAACTGGTTATTTTTAAGTTCTTTGTCATTATTGTAATCGCATCGCGTAAGT
>JAVEWX010000195.1:0-4396 GCA_034004335.1 Bacteroidales bacterium
TGAGCAGGACCCTCAGATCCTCGTCACTGGCAGGGCAGGAGAGGCTGGGACGACTTCTGTCGGTTGTTGAGGAGACATTGACGGGGCTCAGGATAGTAATGGGCTTTAATGCCGAGAAAAAGATGAAGGGAGAGTTTGCTGTAATAAACAACAACTATTCCAAGATACTTAAGCGGGTGTTCCGGAAAGCATACCTGGCTTCTCCTCTCAGTGAGGTGCTGTCATCGATAGTGGTTATCCTCCTTCTGTATCTCGGCGGACTTCTTGCCCTGCAGGGAGACGGTAACATGAGCTCCGACAAGCTCATAGCCTTTATACTGGTTTTTTCACAGATAATACAGCCGGCAAAAAATATCACTACTGCCTGGTTCAGCATACAGAAAGGAATGGCATCCATTGACAGGGTTGACCAGGTGCTGGAAGCTGAGGAAAAGATTACTGAGAAAGATAATCCGCTGCCAATAAAGGAGTTTAACGACTCAATAGAATTCCGGGGTGTATGGTATTCATATAACAGTGATCCGGTTCTCAGGGACATAAACCTTACTATCCCTAAGGGACAGACTGTTGCAATAGTAGGAAAGTCAGGCGCCGGAAAATCGACGCTTGCCGATCTGATGCCCCGGTTTATCGATGCCGGAAGAGGAAGTGTCCTCGTTGACGGGAATGATGTGCGGGACCTCAGAACCGCCGATCTTCGCCATCTGTTGGGGATAGTCAGCCAGCATCCTATTCTTTTTAATACTTCATTTACCGAAAATATAGCTTTCGGGGTCGATGAACCTGACATGGAAAAGGTGATGAATGCTGCCCGGATAGCAAATGCACATGATTTCATAATGGAAACGGGGAATGGCTATGACACCAATGTCGGAGAAGGAGGTAACAAGCTCAGCGGCGGTCAGAGGCAGAGGATCAGCATAGCCAGGGCTATAATGGCAAATCCCCCTATCCTCATCCTCGATGAGGCAACTTCGGCTCTCGATACCGAGTCGGAGAGACTCGTTCAGGATGCTATTCTCAAGCTTATGGAGAACAGGACTTCGCTGGTGATAGCACACAGGCTGTCAACAATTCAGCATGCCGACCTGATAATAGTCCTCGATGAGGGACGCATTGTCGAAACAGGAACTCATAATGAGCTTATTAACAGGAAGGATGGTTTTTATGCCAGGCTGAGAAGCTTTCAGGCAATATGACGGAGATAAAGCGCGACATTCAATATTTTTTGGATTGTAACTGCAGAGGTGATATTTTTATACTTATTTAATGAGCAGATGATGTTAAAAAGAAGCATATTTTTCCTTTTTATGACGACGCTGCTGATTGTTTCCGCACAGTCAGAGGCTCAGAAAGTGAAGCATACGTTCAGGCTAGGCCCCTCGGAGTTCCTCCTCGATGATCAGCCTTTTCAGATCATCAGCGGAGAGCTTCATCCGGCAAGGATACCGGAAGAATACTGGAAGCACAGGATACAGATGGCTAAAGCCATGGGATGTAATACCATTTCCGTATATATCTTCTGGAATTATCATGAAACCGAAGAAGGTGTCTTCGATTTTTCAACAGGTAACAGGAATCTTTCCGAATTCATCAATCTGGTTCAGAAGGAAGATATGTGGCTGATAATACGGCCTGGTCCCTATGTATGTGCCGAATGGGAGCTGGGAGGCATTCCTCCCTATCTCCTGAGGATACCTGACATAAGGCTCCGGTGCATGGACCCAAGGTATATGGCTGCAGCCGAGCGTTATATTGTACGGCTGGCAGAAGAGATACGTCCCTGGCTTATAACAAGGGGAGGACCCGTTATCATGGTTCAGATAGAAAATGAATACGGAAGCTATGCCAACGACAGGAACTATATGATGCGGCTGAAAGAAGTATGGGCAGCAAGCGGAATTGATGTACCAACCTTTACAGGCGATGGTCCGACAACCTTTATGCTTGAAGCCGGAACTCTCCCGGGAAGTGCCGTGGGACTTGACTCGGGAAGCGCTCCGGAACATTTCGAGCTTGCTTCAAAGATGAACCCCGGGGTACCTGTCTTCAGCAGTGAAACATATCCTGGCTGGCTTACACACTGGGGCGAGGAGTGGGCGAGACCCGGTACCGAATCACTGCTGAAAGAGGTTAAGTTCCTGATGGATAATAAAAAATCATTTAACTTTTATGTCATTCACGGCGGGACGAACTTCGGATTTACAGCCGGTGCAAACTCGGGAGGAAAAGGTTATGAACCCGACCTGACAAGCTATGATTACGATGCTCCCATTAACGAGCAGGGTGCTGCCACACCAAAATATACGGCTCTGAGAGAACTTATCGGCTCCTATCTCCCTAAAGGCAAAAAGCTGCCACAGATACCCGATGCTCTTCCTGTCATGGAAATACCACTGATCTTTATGTCGCGGTTCACTTCAATATGGGATAATCTTCCGCAGCCCATCAGCTCCGTGACTCCAAATACCTTTGAAGCCTATGGACAGGATTACGGGATGATACTCTACCGCACCGAGCTTATTGGTCACAAAAGCGGAAAACTGACGGTTACAAATGTTCATGACTATGCCACCGTCTTCCTCGACGGAGAGTATATAGGCCGGCTCGACAGGCGTGAAGGACTGAATACAATCGACCTTCCTGCAGGAAAAACTGAAAATCCGGTGCTGGAAATTCTTGTTGAAGCAATGGGCCGCATCAATTACGGTCCATACCTTATCGACCGCAAGGGAATCACCGAAAGGGTTACACTCAACGGAATGACATTGATGAACTGGAAAATATACAAGCTTCCTCTCGACTGGAAGTTCGTTTATGACCTTCGTTCTTCGGGAAAAGTGATGAACAAACCAGGTGTCTTTTACAAGGGCAATTTCTCCATAATCGAAAGAGGAGACACTTATTTCGATGTTTCTAATTACCAGAAGGGAATTGTATGGGTTAACGGACATAACCTCGGGAGATTCTGGAATATCGGACCTCAGAAGAGACTTTTCTGCCCGGCCTCTTTCCTGAAGACAGGAATGAATGAGATACTTGTTCTCGACCTTCATGTAATGGAAGCCAAGCCGGTGACAGGTGTGACTACAATGGAATGACCGGATTTTAATTTTTTGTAACTCTTTCCAGCTGGAATTATTCACGGAGAACTAAACATAAAAAATCAGATATGGCAAACAGGAAGATTCTATTCGCAACATTCGCCGGCGTAATACTGATCATGCTGGCAACGGTTTCATGTCAGAGTAAAAAATCCGTAAAGAGCGGGACGGATGAAAAATGGTCCGTGAAAATGGCCAATACCGTAATGACTCAGGCCGACAGCCTGATCAGGTATGTTCAGGGCAGACCCAAGTGGGCTTATGATGTGGCTTTTCTCGGGATGGCCATCGACAGGCTGGGTAGTGTCGATCCGAAATACTCAGGTTACATGGAAACCTGGGTTGACTACTTCGTTCATCCCGACGGATCGGTCACCGATTACCGGCTTCAGGAGTACAACCTCGACAGGATATTTCCGGGAAGGAATATCATGACTGTTTACAAGAGGAGACCTGAAGAGAAATACAAAATAGCGATGGATAACCTCATAGAACAGCTGAAGACTCATCCTATGACCAACTCCGGAGGATATTGGCACAAGAACATATACCCGTGGCAGATGTGGCTCGACGGAATCTTTATGGCATCGACCTATATGGTACAGTATGCAAAAGAGTTCGATGCCCCGGAATGGTATGATGTTGCTGCGGCACAGGCTAAGATGGTGTATGAAAAGACCCTTGATCCGGCTACCGGATTGCTCATGCACGCATGGGATGAGAGCCATGAGCAGCGCTGGTGTAATCCTGAGACCGGACAGTCGCAATACCCCTGGAGCCGTGCAATGGGCTGGTACGCGATGGCACTGCTCGACATTCTCGATTTTCTGCCCGCCGGTCACCCCGACAGGGATACGCTTGTCACACTGCTTCAGAATACCTCCGAAGCTCTCCTGAAAGTCAGGGATCCTCAGTCGGGAATCTGGTATCAGGTTCTCAACCACGGAGGAAGGGAAGGTAATTATCTTGAAGGTTCGGGATCGGCTATGTACATCTATGTTTTTGCCAAAGGAGCCCGCCTGGGCTACCTCGACCCGAAATACCGTGAAATAGCAGCAGACGCATTCGACGATTTTCTCCGCGAACTGGTAAGCGTTGACGAAAACGGGATGGTTACAATAAGAAATATTTGCGGTGGCTGCGGACTGGGAGGAAATCCATACCGCGACGGATCGTATGAGTATTATATAAATGAAAAACGCTTCGACAACGACACAAAAGGCGTTGCCCCATTCATACTTGCCGCTATTGAACTTGACCGGTAGTATGGCCCTGGAGCTTCTCAGGGATGA
>JAVEWX010000196.1:0-4352 GCA_034004335.1 Bacteroidales bacterium
CGCCTATTACGGGCAGAAAAAAAGTAAATAACACATTACAGATATGCCGGGAAAATATGTAATTGGAATAGATTACGGAACTGATTCAGTTCGTTCAGTTGTTGTGGATACAGCCAATGGTGCTATTGCAGGAACTGCAGTGTATGAATACCCCCGCTGGAAAAAGGGATTGTACTGTGATCCTTCCGGGAACCGTTTCCGACAGCATCCCCTCGATTATATTGAAGGGCTTGAACAATCTGTAAAGGGAGCCCTTGAGGGGCTTCCTCCGGAGGTAGTCGCCGGTATCGCAGCAATTACAGTCGACACTACAGGATCGACACCTGTGGCTGTAGATGCACAGGGAGTGCCTCTTTCCCTTAAGCCCGGATTTGAGGAAGACCCTGATGCCATGTTCATTCTGTGGAAAGATCATACAGCGGTAAAAGAGGCAGCTGAAATTAACGAGAAGGCAAAAACATGGGGAGGTACCGATTTTACAAAATTTGAAGGAGGGGTATATTCTTCGGAATGGTTCTGGGCCAAAATATTGCATGTTCTTCGTAACAACAAAAAAGTCAGGGAACATGCATTTTCATGGGTGGAACACTGCGACTGGATACCGGCTCTTCTGACTTCCAATACGGATCCCCTGAAACTGAAGAGAGGGCGTTGTTCGGCAGGGCATAAGGCAATGTGGCATGAAGATTTCAACGGGCTTCCCGATGAAAAATTCCTCATTATGCTCGACCCTCTGCTTTCAGGATTGCGTGATCGTCTTTTCACTGAAACCTGGACCTGCGATGTTGCCGTAGGAACAATGTCACAGGAATGGGCCGCCCGGCTGGGGCTGCCGGCCGGCGTAAAGGTAGGCGCAGGAGCCTTTGATGCTCACCTGGGAGCAGTGGGAGGAGAGATAAAGCCCTATCATCTGGTTAAAGTAATGGGAACATCCACCTGCGACATGCTGGTTTCACCCGCTGAAGAAGCAGGAAACAGGCTCGTGGCAGGAATCTGCGGTCAGGTAGACGGTTCAATCGTTCCCGGAATGCTCGGTCTGGAAGCCGGGCAGTCGGCTTTTGGAGATATTTATGCATGGTTTTCGGGTCTCCTCATGTGGCCTGTTAAAGAGCTTATTGAAAAGATGGATTGGCTCGACGAAAAAATACGGAAAAGGATATCCATGGAAACTGCTGACAGGATAATTTCTGAACTTAGCAGGGAGGCTGAAGCCCTCGATGATGACGAAACAGCACTCGTGGCTCTCGACTGGCTCAACGGGAGAAGGACACCCGATGCCAACCAGGCTCTCAAGGGTGCGATAGCAGGAATCTCATTGGGTTCTGATGCTCCCCGGTTATTTAAGGCTCTTGTGGAAGCTACAGCCTTCGGCTCAAGAATGATCAACGAAAGGTTTATTTCTGAAGGGGTCCGTATCGACGGAGTGATAGCTATAGGAGGGGTGGCAAAGAAAAATCCTTTCGTAATGCAGGTTGTTGCCGATGTTCTGAATATGCCTATAAAAGTGGCAAGCTCCGATCAGACATGTGCCCTGGGTTCGGCAATGGCTGCTTCGGTCGTGGCTGGTATTCACAAGGATATTCCCTCTGCACAGGAAGCAATGGGTGGCGGATTCGAAAGAGAATACCGGCCCGATCCGGCAAGGGCAGAAAAATACACGAAGCTCTTTGACAAGTATAAAAAATTAGGATCATTCATTGAAAATGAGCTGACTTAGTCATTTGCTTATCTTTGTATAATATAATATTGAAAACATTGCGAAACCTCCAGAACTGATAAACACAAATACTATATAAAATCTTAAAATATCTTACTATGAAGAAGACACCTGTTGTACTCATTCTGCTTCTTATGTGTTCAGCCATAACTCTTAGAGCACAGAAAGAAACTGCACCTGTTAACCAGCTTGTCATTGTCGCCAATAATCCTGGTCCTGTTATCAGCAGGGATATCTACGGTCATTTTTCTGAGCACCTCGGGACCTGTATTTATGGAGGAATATGGGTAGGCAAGGATTCAAGGATCCCCAACACCGACGGTATCAGAACTGATGTTCTGAATGCACTGCGTGAGATCAGAATACCTAATCTCCGATGGCCCGGAGGTTGCTTTGCCGACACCTACCACTGGATGGACGGCATTGGTCCCAAGGAAAACAGGGCTTCCATAATCAACACTCACTGGGGCGGGGTTACCGAAGATAATTCTTTTGGTACTCATGAATTCATGAGGCTTGCCGAACTTCTTGAATGCGAACCCTACATCAGCGGAAATGTTGGCTCAGGAACAATAAGGGAGATGTCGGACTGGGTTGAATATCTCACCTCAGGGTCAGAAAGCCCGATGACAAGGCTCAGAAAGCAGAATGGACGGGAGGAACCATGGAAAGTCAGATATTTTGCCATCGGAAACGAAAACTGGGGCTGTGGCGGAAATATGACCCCTGAGTTTTATGCTGATGTGATGAGGCAGTTCTCGACATACCTGAAGAATTATTCAGGCAACAGGCTTTATAAGGTCGCATGCGGAGCCAGCGACAATGACCTGGAATGGACAGAGGTGCTGATGAAGGATCCTAAAAACCGGAATATGTTCCAGGGCCTCTCACTCCATTACTACTCCGTTCCGGGAGGCTGGGCGCGAAAAAGCAGTGCTACCAGTTTTACTGAAAATGAATGGTGGGAAACTTTCAGGCTGAATTATGAGATGGACAGGATCATCCAGGGACACAAGGCTATCATGGACAGATATGATCCAAGGAATACCAAGGGGCTTGTTATCGACGAGTGGGGTAACTGGTTCCAGGTGGAGCCGGGAACCAATTCCGGGTTCCTGTACCAGCAGAATACTCTCAGGGATGCCATCACTGCGGCCATTCACCTTAACACCTTTAACCAGCATGCCGACAGGGTGAAGGTTGCCAACCTTGCCCAGGTGGTAAATGTTCTTCAGGCTGTTGTCCTTACCAAGGATGACAAGATGGTTCTGACCCCGACATATCATGTCTTCAGAATGTTCAGGGTACACCACGATGCGCAGCTTCTGAAAACAGACCTCCGCTGTGAGGACTATTCGGTCGAAGGAAGAGGGATACCTGCAATAACCGCTTCGGCTTCGGTCGACAAGGAGGGCAGGGTTCATATCTCTATAGCCAACCTGAATCCGAATAAGGCAATTACCCTTTCCTGTCCGGTAATCGGTGAGACATTTAAAACGGTAACAGGTGAAGTGCTGACTTCAAATGAGATGGCGGCCCTCAATACATTTGAGAAGCCTGAATCAATCAAGCCGGCCGCTTTCAACGGATTTAAAATGAAGGACGGGTTACTGACGGTGACAATGCCGGCTAAATCGGTGGTCGTCCTTGAGTTAAGAAAATAGGGTCATAAAACAGCCCTGATCCATGAAGTGTCTTTCTTTATTCATTCTTCATGGCTGTACAGACTGACCTGAGACAAATATTTACAGATGAAAAATTTCGGTGCTCTACTGTGGGTCATTTTTGCCGGGGCAATTCTTTACCAGGGTTGCTCCGCTGATACCTCCCCGGCCGATTACCCTATTCAGCCAGTCGCTTTCACCTCGGTGAAGCTGACAGATGATTTCTGGGCGCCGCGGATACGGAAAAATGCATCTGTGACAATTCCCATAGCTTTTTCCTATTGTGAATCGACAGGACGGGTCAGGAATTTCGAGATTGCCGCAGGGCTTGATACCGGAAAATTTCAGACTATATACCCTTTCGACGATTCAGATGTTTTCAAGATAATAGAGGGAGCCTCATACTCACTGCAGACTTTTCCTGATCCCGGACTTGAATCATATCTTGACACCCTGATCTATAAGATCGGCCTGGCTCAGGAGGAAGACGGGTATCTTTATACCAACCGTACCATCGCAGAGAAAAACGGAGGCAAGGGGCTGCATGAGTGGGCAAGTCCTGCCAGATGGGAGCTCGATTCAATACTCAGTCACGAGCTATATAACCTCGGACATCTTTATGAAGCTGCTGTGGCACACTACCAGGCAACCGGTAAAAGAAGCCTGCTCGACATAGCAATTAAGTCAGCCGACCTTGTCAACAGGGATTTCGGCTGGGACCGTGTAAAAGTCTATCCTGGCCATCAGGTGATAGAGATGGGCCTGGTGAAGCTTTACAGGGTGACGGGTGAGAAAAAATACCTCGACCTTGCACGCTTTTTTCTCGATATTCGTGGCAACGGCGACAGGTACAGCCAGGCCCACATGAAGGTGGTGGATCAGACAGAAGCTGTCGGGCACTCGGTAAGGGCGACCTATATGTATTCGGGTATGGCCGATATTGCTGCAATTGAAAAGGATGATGCATACCT
>JAVEWX010000197.1:0-2853 GCA_034004335.1 Bacteroidales bacterium
GCGAGGGCTTTTTCTTTTTTCTTCTCGGTCAGTTGTCCTTGTCCGGTTGCACTGTTGGTCAAGTCGAATCAGTCCGTCTATAAAGTCGGTCTGTGTTACGGTATGTCTGTCGTTACTCGTCATTGTCAATGTGTCCGTTGTCTTTTTTTGCATGTGCCCCAACTACTTTTTAAAGTTATGAAAAATGTTTTTGGGGGTTGGAAAGCTGTTGTATAAAATTATGAAATGTTGATTTATGCAGTGACTATTTTACCCTGGTCGATTGCTTCGTGTGACTGATCATCTTAAATGTCATTGTCATTATCCTCTGTACATCCATCTTTATAGAATAGTCCATATCGAATTCGTAACTGGTGATGATCGTCTCGGCCCTGTCGTAAACACACGTGCCGGTGCCTGTACCCGTTGCTGCAGCTCCCATGACCTCCTGCCCTGAATCCATAGCAAGACGAATGACAATATCCAATAAAACAGATGTGGGATTAATCTCACGGACAGTGTAATCCGACTCGGTGTAAACCGATAATCCACTCATTGAGGAGACCGGTATATCCAGTGGAACCTTCATGGTGAAGGTGTCGCCAACCTTCAGCGGCTTGTCAGGAAACCCAACAAACTGCTGGAGCTTGTTAATGGTGTTGCTCATATCTTCCTGACTGAATTCCTCCCCCAAACCCTTGGCGGATTCAACCATAAAGCTTCCTTCCACATCATACCTGCCCTTTATCTCCATTCCTGTAAAGGGACTGTCACCTCCCTGTTCCATTCCGTTCATCTGCATCGAGATCTTCATCTTGTCATAGGTCATGGTTGCCGGCAATGTGCCATCAGCATCCCTGGCCGAAGTACTAAGGGTCAACTCAACTTCGTTCAGCCCATCTAACTTGACAGGAAAGGTCGTCCCCGATTGAGCTATCTGCTCCATTATGTCTTCATCTCCTTCAAGATTAATCTCCCCTTTCATAGTCATAAGTGCAGACGTAAGGTAAACCTTTTCAGGATGATACATCGACTTAATCAATATTTCCTGCTGTGCCTGAAGACCCAGGGCACAGAATACCAATGAAAAAAATGCAGCGATTCTCATAGTAGTAGACTTGTTTAAGTTAATCTGATATTAAAGGTGGAATTTGTTTTCATTAACGATTCGCCAGGCAAACCTGATACCGGCTTCAGCTTGTAACGTGTTGATTCTCGGGTAATATATTTAAGGATTATCTACCAGGAACCAGGGCTTCCATATATAAGGGAATAATCCCGTCGCTCAATATGGTCATTCAACCTGAATTGTCCACAATATCCCCGAAACCAGAATCGGGTTGTCTGATTCACCAATACTGCCGGCGAAATCCTTCCAGAACTCCCTGTCATCATCTGTCACTGCCTTAACCTGTAACTGATCTTTAACGATCTTAATAAGCTCTGCAGGTTCCAGAGCACTGAAGAACCGTCCTCCCTTACCGAAGTCCAGATACTTCAGGTTTATATCAATGCCATGTAATGAGACAGAAAAACTATCTATCCTGTCAAGACTTGCATCGTCCCTGCAAAACAACAAGTTCTCAATTTTGTCAATACTTATGGCGGCATTGCCCGGACTTACATTCTTTCTGGAAAAAATATGGTCAATGAGAATATATCTCTCATTGATATACTTCAGCCTGCCTCCTGAACCCGTTACTTCATAACCACTCCTGACGGGCCCAGGGGAAAAGAATCTTAATAGTGGTACCATTCCATCTCTACTTAGCAGGAACAGGGTGTCGTTCTCTGGAGGTTGGAATACCAATACACCATTGCCGGTACTCATGAAAACGGCCGCTCTTCCCGCCCAGGTTCCGGGGTGTGGGACGGGTTCCTTTTCAATGCCCGTGCTTATTCGCCCGTCTAATGTCTGGAAGAAAAAGAGATAACCATATTGCGTGAACATCCCAGGTAATACAGCTATGAGGGAATCATTTATCATTACAATCGCGTCAAGTGCCCCCCTGTCGGTAAAAGAGATTCTATCTACATGACAGAGTGCTTCAAGGTCATACCGGGCAAAGTATTCCTTACCTGTGTCGTGGTAAACAAAGGATTTCTCATCTTCATCGACGTCCCAGGCATCAATCTGTCCAAACTCACCAGGACCTCTACCCCGGCGTGCAATCTGACTCAGATACTTTCCATCGGAAGAAAAGAGGAGTATCTTCGATGGCTCCACCGAAATAATGTGGTTCTTCCCAACATAACCTGAGAAATCTCTTATGAGGCACTGCTCAGCGGTTTCAAGCCTGATCAGCGTGATGCTGTCTGCTATTGCATTCAGGTTTAGGGAGACTCCGGGGAGTGTTTTTGTAAGATTAACAGTGAACAGCCCGGTACCATCATTTCGAGAGACACAGTTGCTGAGCGACAGTGCCATCATAATTACAGCCAGGCATCTGATCATCACTTTCTGACAGATTTGCATGAGAACTACGTCACTATTTCAACATTAAGGCGCCGGGCTAACTTAACAATCTGATTTTCCGCGTCCTGACGATTGCGGAAACGCTGCAACGGACAAATCTCCTTTCCATCACTGGCCTTCAGCACAATGCTGAAATCTGAAATGCTCATGTCAAGTGGCCTGTTGCCGCGACTGTACGCAGTATATCTGCGCCCCGACTGCCGAACCCTCAGCTTCATGTCATCGGTGATGGTTATCCAGCGACCTATACGAATGAACCCGAAGAGAGCGGTCGCATACTTCACGCGCCGCCTGCCGGTATCAATAACCGAAATGGTAGTGGTCAGGGCGGCAAAGGCTCCAATTATTACCAGGAACAGGGCTGTCAGTGAGGCGAACACCGCCACCAGCCCGGTAAG
>JAVEWX010000197.1:2953-4339 GCA_034004335.1 Bacteroidales bacterium
GGTTCAGGGTTACTCCCTTCGGTCGTGAGCTCGACCGGCTGTCGCCGGTCTCGGTTCAGGGTTCATTTGAGATCGAGATCGTCGATGGGACTCTTAACCGACATAAGGTTGCGACGACTAACATGGGTGTAAACCTCAGTGGTGCGGCTGCTGCGATGCCCGAGTAACTCCTGTATAAACCTGATGTCAAGCCCGCCCTCATGAAGATGAGTGGCATAGCTGTGCCTGAGGGCATGAACACCTACCTCCTTCCTGATACCCGCCCTGCGCAATGCCCTGCGAAACACCGCATAAACACTGCCGGCTGAATACTTCCCTCCCCGCTGTCCCTCGAAAAGCCATGTAACAGGCTCATAAGCAGCCATGTATTCATCAATTTTATCCCATACCCTGGCAGAGACCGGCACAATGCGGTCGACCTTCCCCTTGCCCTGCCTGATATGGAGAATATTCCTCGAACGATCGAGATCGGTCAGACTTATGTTCAGAACCTCCGACCTGCGAAGACCACAAGAGTAAATCATCCACAGGATAAGCCTGTGCTTGATGTTGCCGCTGGCATTCAGTATCTTGCTGATCTCCTCCTTCGAGAATACCTTTGGAAGCGCCCTGCTGCGCCTGGGCCTCACCAGGTTGTCGGGATTCATCGGCCTGCCCAGCAGTGAGAAGGTCGTTTTGACAGCAGTGACCATCTGGTTCTGGTAAGAAGCCGAATATCCCAGGGGCAGGAGAAAATCGGTCATGAAGGATGATAGCTCCGCAGGCCCCGTATCCAGTGGTTCCCGGTCGTGATAATACTTCAGGAACAACTCAATCATCGACAAATAACACTTAACGGTGCTCTCACTGTGCCTCTTCTCCCTGAGATTATTCCCAAGAAGCCTGACCGCTTCGGCTGATTTCTGCCCCAGCACCCTGGCCCTTACCTCACCGGTAACCTCCTCGCGCATCTTCCTGACAGCTGCCGGCGGCTTATCGCGCCGCACCTCCACCTGAAGTCCGCGCGCCGTAAACCAGTCGCTCAGCGAATCGACGGCAACACGCGACCACGGCAGACGCCACTCCCTGCGTTCCCTAAGGTACTCGAGGTGGCCATATTGCCTCATCTCAGCCAGCCATTCCTTTTCATACAGGCCGTGAAACTTAATCATTATCTTGCCGGAACCTGGAACATTGCCAATCTCGACACGGCACCTTCGCTGTGGCAAGATACTTGTAACCGATTCGCCCTGAGGCAATGCCTCAAGCGCCAGGGCGTCAATGTCATAAAGGTCGCCCAGTATACTTCTTACCCATTCAGCTATGCCTTCCCTCTCCTCAACATGCCAACACCTGTGGGTCCCTGAGTAACGAACCCCGTTGACCTTCCTGACATGCGCTATCATT
>JAVEWX010000198.1:0-4333 GCA_034004335.1 Bacteroidales bacterium
TTTGCATAAGTATAATAACTGAAGATATGAAACAGGATATTGAAATTGCTCAGGAAGCAAAAATACTTCCCATTGGCAAAATAGCTGAAAAACTGGGTATTCATCCCGATGACCTTGAAACATACGGAAAATACAAGGCCAAGATACCTCTTCACTACATCAACGAAGAGAAGATCAAAAAGGCCAGACTGGTGCTTGTCACAGCCATTACCCCTACACCGGCAGGAGAGGGTAAGACCACCACATCGATAGGGCTGGCTCAGGCGCTTAACAGGCTGGGGAAAAAAGCCACTGTGGTTCTTCGGGAGCCTTCCCTGGGTCCGGTTTTCGGTATTAAGGGCGGTGCAGCAGGAGGCGGCTATTCGCAGGTGATCCCGATGGAAGATATAAATCTACATTTTACAGGCGACATATCAGCAATAGAAAAGGCCCATAATCTGCTTTCGGCACTGATAGACAATAACATACAGCTTAAGGAGGGGAATCTTGGACTGGATCCCAGAACAGTTGAGTGGAAGAGGGTTATTGATATGAATGAGAGGGCTCTTCGCGATATCGTTATCGGACTGGGCGGAACAACTGAGGGTATCCCGCGGCAGTCGGGCTTTGAAATAACAGCTGCTTCGGAGGTAATGGCAACCCTTTGTATTGCAGCGAATCTTGAAGACCTGAAGCGGCGGCTCGGAAATATTTTCATAGGGTATACCTATTCTGATCAGCCTGTATTTGCACGCGACCTTAAGGCACAGGGTGCCATGGCAGCCCTTCTGAAAGATGCCATTAAACCTAATCTGGTTCAGACCCTCGAAGGGACACCTGCAATAATCCATGGCGGGCCTTTTGCAAATATTGCCCAGGGTACCAATTCGATCATAGCCACAAAAACAGGGATGTCGCTTAGCGATATCGTGATCACTGAAGCCGGATTCGCCAGCGAACTGGGTGCCGAGAAATTTTTCGATATAAAATCCCAGTTCGGGAAGCTTAAAACCGATGCCGTTGTTATAGTCGCAACGGTGAGGGCTCTCAAATATCACGGAGGAGCAAAACTGTCTTCTCTGGAGAAAGAAGATCTTGAGGCTCTCAATAATGGCTTTGATAATCTCGACAAGCATATTGAGAACATGAAATATTTCGGATTCAACCCTGTTATTGCCGTTAACAGGTTCGATTCCGACACTCAGGAGGAGCTTGATCTGCTTGTTGGCCATTGCAGGTCACAGAATGTAAAGGTATCGGTAAACGAGGCATGGGCTAAAGGAGGTGAGGGTGCCATTGAACTGGCTGAAAAAGTTCTCGAATCGATCAGAGATTGTAATGAATGTTTCAGGCCTCTGTACGAGCTCTCATGGTCTTTTGAGGAAAAAATTGAGACTATCTGCAGGAAAATGTATGGTGCCGATCATGTTGAATATACTGTCAAGGCCAAATCGCAGCTCGATAAGATTGAAAAGCTCGGACTGGGAAACCTGGCTGTCTGTATAGCCAAGACACAGAAATCGCTGTCGGACGATCAGACCAAAAAAGGCCGGCCCAGAGGCTTTACAGTCAAGATCAGAGTTGTTGAACTCTCATCAGGAGCAGGTTTCATTGTGCCGATAGCAGGTACCATAATGAGGATGCCCGGACTGCCCCCAAGCCCCTCGGCTGAAAAAATAGACATCGACGCCGACGGAAAGATAACAGGTCTGTTCTGAAAGAAACAGCAAGGGAAAGATGGAATCGAATATCTGTTCTCCCAAACATAATGTGTCATGAAAATAAATATGAATTTCCTTAGTCATTTCCTGCTGAAAATTGCCCTGATCCTTATCCCGGCAAATTATATTGCACCTCTGTTCTCACAGGTAAGCGTCAGGGAGGAACAATGGGTTCTTCCAACATACCCTGTTGACCCGGGAGACAAAAATCCTGTATTTTTCAGGAATGAATCCTATCAGGGAGCTTCAAAATATGTCTATCCGCTGGCTCTTAACGATGTTATTTCAGAAGCGAAGACTGACAAGGCATGGAAGGCTGTAATTCTTGAAAATGATTATATTAAGTTGTGTGTCACTCCTGAAATCGGAGGCAAGCTTTATTATGCAACCGACAAATCCAATAATTACAATTTCATTTACAAAAACAATGTGGTACGACCTTCCAACATTGGGATGACAGGAGCCTGGGTTTCAGGCGGAATAGAATGGTGCGTCTTCCATCACCACAGAGCTTCAACATTTCTGCCCATTGATTATGAGATCACGGAAAATGACGACGGCAGCAAGACAATATGGGTGGGTGAGACAGAACCACGCCACAGGATGAGATGGACAGTCGGCATTACTGTATTTCCCGACCGTTCTTATTTTCAGGCCGAAATCAGGATGCTGAATCCTACTCCTTTCACTAATACATTTCTGTATTGGGCAAATGTGGCTGCCCATACCAACGAAAATTACCAGGTGATCTTTCCTCCGAGTGTTCAGTTTGCCACCTATCATGCAAAAAACAGCTTTACACGCTGGCCGGTTTCAACAGAAGTATATACAGGGGTTGACTTTACCCGGGGTGTCGATATAAGCTGGTGGAAAAACGTTGTAACCTCAAACTCGTTCTTTGCCCATGATCTTAAGGAGGATTTTATGGGAGGGTATGATCATGGAAAACAGACAGGCACGGTTCATATAGGAGACCACAATATTGTGAAGGGAGCCAAACTGTGGGAATGGGGTTCCGGCCCCAGGGGTCAGGCCACGGAAGGCCGTCTTACCGAAAATGACGGACCTTATGTTGAAATAATGACAGGAGCTTTCTCCGATAATCAGCCCGATTATTCCTGGATCAGGCCTTATGAGGTTAAAACAGCAAGACAGTACTGGTATCCGGTAAAGGATATCAGGGGCTTTAAGAATGCCAACCTTAACGGGGCTGTAAATCTTGAAGCCGGGGAGAAGAATACTGTCTTCCTGGGGTATTACTCCACCCGGAAGGTAGATAACGCCAGGGTCGTTCTCAGAAACAGGGATGAGGTCTTATTGCAGAAAGACATAGAGATATCTCCCATGAGGTCATTTACGGCAACAGTGAAGATCGACGGCCCGTTTAAAATGACCGATCTGTCGACGGAAATGATAAATACAAACACCGGAGAGACCCTGATTTCCTATCAGCCTGACGAGATTAAGAGAATTGAGGAACTTCCGGAGACCGTAAAAGCACCTCCCTCACCCAAAGATATCACTACAGTTGAGGAAATTTTTCTTGCCGGCAGCAGGATTGGGCAATTCCATAATCCCAGGTACAGTGCGATGGATTATTATAATGAAGCCCTCAGCCGTGATCCCGGAGACATAAGAACCAACATTGCAGTTGGCAATTTCCACCTCACCAATGGTAATTATGCGTTAGCCAGAAAATATTTTGCAACTGCCCTGAAACGACTTGCCAGAGACTATACAAGACCTTCAGACTGTGAGGCCTTCTACCTTCAGGGGCTTACCCTTGCTGCCCTGGGACTTACCGAAGAGGCAACCGACACCCTGTACCGCGCAACATGGGATTATGCATGGCATTCGGCTGCTTTTCTCGAACTTGCCAGGATCTCCGCCGGGAAGGGTGACTATGCCAGGGCACTGGACCAGATTGAGGAGTCGCTTTCGACAAACTCCCGCAACAACAGAGCTGTTGCCATGAAGGCATCATACCAGAGAAGGCTCGGTGATCAGAAATCAGCCCTGAAAACGATCGGAGACCTTTATCTTTCAGATCCTCTCGATTTCAGAATAGCAAATGAGGTTTACCTGATAAACCGTGAATCAGGTAATGAAGCTGAGGCATCTTTTCTCCTGAAAAAGCTTACAGAAAAGATGAGAGACTATGATCAGAACTATCTTGAGCTGGCTGTGGCTTATCTGAACGACGGGCTGGCAGGGGAGGCTGAGGAAGTCCTGCTGAGATTCAAGGGGAATAATCCGATTATGGGTTATTACCTTGGATACATAGAGGATATGAAGGGAAATAACGCAATGGCAGGGGACTATTTCAAGCGGGCATCAGGACAACCTGTTGACTATATATTCCCTTTCAGGTTCGAGACTCTCAGGGTGTTGGAGAAAGCGCTTGAATATAATTCTTCCGACAGCAGGGCATACTATTACATGGGTAACATCCTTTACGATAAACAACCGGCAAGAGCAATTGAATGCTGGGAAGCTGCTGTAAGGCATGACTCATCGCTTGCCATCGCATACCGTAACCTCGGCTGGGGTTATCACCGGCACTATAATGATCTTCCCAAAGCAATATCTTTTTATGAAAAAGCTTTTTCGCTCGACAGGAACGAGGCGATCTG
>JAVEWX010000043.1:0-20853 GCA_034004335.1 Bacteroidales bacterium
CCTAATCTTGGCTGTTCTCTCGAAAACGGTGTACTGACCGTAACAGGTACTGTACCTGACGGCATTACAGCAGATGCTGCCGTATAAGCGCTGAGAAAGGCACCCGGGGTGAAGGAAGTTAAGAACTATCTCGAGGTTGAGGACCTTTCCTCCAGGAACATCATGATGAGGGTCGCTACGAGAAGCTCAAATCTTAACATCCGCAAAGGACCTGGTACCCAGTTCGAAATTGTCGGTAAGGCTGCCCACAATTCCCAGGTCCAGCTGTTGAAAAAAATGTACAACGGCTGGTACTTCATAAGGTCTGCGAACGGCACCGAAGGGTTCTGTTCTACCGATTACCTTGCCTATATTTAGAATATTAGGGACTGTATGATATGGTTGTAGCTCCGGGATATACGGTTCTCCCCGGGGCAATAACCTCAGTGAAGGAAAGTTCATTCAGTCTTTTTGGAGCATGGAAGCCGGGGATTGCACTTCTGCACACTGCAACATCCAGGTGGCTGTTACGTACCGCTACTGTCTATTCAATCAATGCCCCGATTCCGCCCCCGAACCTGATTAATGGACTGATATTTTTTTGATAATTAACATATTCTGTCTAACTTGTAGGCTATTGCAGCCAGACATGGATTGAAGGCTGATGGCTTAACTTAAAAGTTCTTATTATGGCTGGTTTTATTGATGAATTTATGAAAAGCTATGGTCCGGAAGTGACCAGGCAGATCTCTTCAAACTTCAATGTCGACAAAGGTACGGCGCAGAAATTGATACCACAGCTTGCACCGCTTATCCTGTCAGGACTGAAAAAACAGAAGGACACCAGGGGTGGCGACCAGAGAGTCGATCACATCCTAAACAAGTACGGAGATTCCTCGGTGCTGAATGACATAAAAGGCGTGATTGCCAAAAAGGCTGCGGCATCAGATGTTGATGCCAACCTGGGAGGGCTGCTGGGTGACAGTGGAGGAACCCAGGCCGCGATGGCTCTTGCCAAAAACCTGAACATCGACCCCTCAGCAATAATGAAAATGATCCCCGCCCTCTCACCGATTCTGCTGGGAGCCCTTACCAAAAAACGGGATTCTTCAAAGGGTGGCATTTCAGGGATAGGATCACTCCTCGATGCCGACGGCGACGGCAGCATAATAGATGATGTGGCTGGATTCCTTACAAGGGGCAGCACCTCAAAGTCGGCCGGAAAGAATATTCTTGGATCCGTACTGGGAAATATGCTAAAGAGAAAATAGTATTCCGATCATGAAAAATCTGGTGTTCTTTCTTTTTGTCGTACTGATCCTGTGGATATCCGGTGCCTCATACTGGTACGTGTGCAGGATCAGGGGTGACTGTAAGGACTCGCCCATTGTAACCGAAAATGCTCCCTCCGGAACCAGTGAGCCCACTGGAACGAGCGCCGCGCTCACTGAGGCAGAAACCCTGATAGCTGCCCTGGAGGAGGCACGAACCTACCTGGTAGCTGCCGGTTCTCAGAAAGTCTATTTCGAGACCTCTTCAAGCTCTACCGATATGGCAGTGGTACCTGCAGAATATGTCAGTAAGCTTAAGCTTCTTCTGAGCAACACCCCTGAGGCGATAGTCTCTGTAACAGGCCATACCGATAATACAGGATCGAAGGCCTTCAATGAAAAGCTTGGTGCCGCACGTGCAGATTTCGTGAAATCTTACCTTGCAAATTCCGGCATTAAGCCCGAACAGATCGTTACATCCTCAAAAGACTTCAGCGAACCGGCAGCTCCCAACGATAACCCTGAGGGCCGGGCTAAAAACAGAAGAACGGAAATCAAATTCTAAAACCAACAACTATGGCAGAGCGTTTTACATCAGACCTGCTTTTCATAGTATTTGTGCTGCTGATTGCAGCACTGATAGGATTCCTGATAGGATATTACCTTCGGAAATCGATGAAATGCAGGAAATGCATCGAATGGGAAGAGGAGAACAATTCCCTCAAGGATACTGTCAGGAAACTGGAGGCAGATAACTCTTCGCTGAAGGAAAAAAACTCAAAACTTGCTGAAGAGTCAGCCTCTCTCAGGGGTATGGTCGCAAAACTTGAGTCCGATCTGAAAGCAGCATTGACAGGAAGGACAACTAAGAAAAAAGGAACGAAGATCGTAACCGACGACCTTAAGATAATCCTGGGAATAGGTCCCAAGATCTCGGGTATACTCAAAAAGAGGGGAATAGCATCATGGAAGCAGTTGTCCGAAACCCCTCCTTCCACCATCAGTGAAATACTTCTCGCTGACGGGGGCGAAAGGTACCGCATCCATAAAACAGAAACATGGCCTCACCAGGCAAAGCTTGCCTCAGAGGGGAAATGGGATGATCTGAAAGCCTATCAGGATACCATAGAAACCTGAAAACAGGATTCATACCCTTATGGATACTGATCAGCGGTGGGAATGGTATGTTCTAAGTGACTATTCTTCACGCGGTGGTGGTTTGCGGTGGCCTGTAGCCTGTTCGTAGGCGTAGGCTATCGATATAAGCCGTCCTTCATCATACATGCGCCCCAGGAACTGAATGCCGGCGGGCAGGTTTCCCATCAGGAACCCCATCGGAACTGTAAAGGCTGGCTGACCCGTATGGGGTGCTATGACCTGGTTGTTGTCCCCCCTGTATTGCTCGGAGAATTTCTCAATCGTGGCAGGCCTGTTGTTCCATGTAGGATATACTATAACATCGATACGCAGCGAATCCATCGCCCTTTCAATAGCCTCACGGAATGCAATGCTCCTGGCATCGTGATATATGTCGAGGCATTCTGTCTCAGTATCCCCGTACCGGCCGCTGCTTCCGGCAGATTGCTTCAGCCTTGAAGCAGCAAATTCCGACCTGGTGCCAACCCTGATGATGTCATCAATGGTTTTCATGGTGTCTCTTTTTACATATTCAGACAGGAACCACTCCACATCCTTCCTGAAATCGGCACACCACTGGTTCTGCCTGAGACTCTGAAAATCCTCTACCTCAAACGGATCAACAATAGTAGCTCCCATCAACTCCATGTCTTTCAGCGCATTCTCAAACAACTCCTTTACCACACTGTCAGGCCTGTTCTCACTCAATATCCGGAGAACACCTATCCTTACTCCCCTGAGACCATCCTCTTTCAGAAAAGAGATATAACTATCAGGAATCAGTCCCTCTGAATGGCTCGTTATCGGATCGTCTGCATCATAACCGGCAATAACCTCAAGTACCCTGGTGGCATCTTCAACAGTTCTGCATATCGGCCCGACAACATCATTGCGCAGGTACAAAGGAACAATGGCACTGCGGCTTACCAGACCCTGCGTGCTCCGGAAACCCACCAGGGCACAGTGCGATGCCGGTCCCCTTATGGAGTTGCCGGTATCGGTGCCGAGACCTATTACTCCCAGACCGGCTGCAATGGCCGCTGCAGTACCGCCACTCGACCCTGCAGGTACATAGTCGGTATTATACGGATTGCAGGTTGTGCCTGCTGTTGAACTCTCAGTGTGCATGGGACTGAAAGCCCATTCCGCCATGTTCGACTTGGCTATTACAATAGCACCGGCCTCCTTTAGCCTCCTGATTATGAAGGCATCCTCGGATGGAATGTAATTCTTCAGTGCAAGCGATCCAGCGGTGGTGGGCATACCACTGGTGTTGATGTTGTCCTTGACAATAACGGGAATGCCATGCAAAGGCCTCAGTACCTTCGTCTTACGGTATTCCCTGTCAAGCCTGTCTGCCTCCCTGAGAGCATCTCTGTTAATTGTGGTAAGGGCATTTATTCTGCCATTGTACTTCTCTATCCTGGCAAGATACCCTTCTGTAATCTGCCTGACTGAATATTGCCCCTCCCTGTAGTATGTGTGAATTTCTGCTATGGTCAACTCAGCCAGCAGGTTTTCATCGGGAGTCTCAGGCGAGCCGCAGCTCCACATTAATGCTGCAGTAACGAACAATATCGCCATTATTCCTCTTTCTGTCTTCATAATCTGGTTTTTGATTTTTGTGCACTAAAGTAAAAAAAATACATGGTCTGTTCATCGGTTACCATGATAATGAAGAATTAAAAACTGCCGGATAAAAGATTCAGTTACCTGTGATTTGACTTAACCGATTAAATGATAAATTTGTAAATATTCACATATTTTTCTGATTAAATCATTACGATATGAAATGGCAGGGCAGACAGGGCAGCTCAAATGTTGAGGACCGGAGGGGAATGAGCACCGGACGAATGGCAGTCGGTGGTGGATTAGGGACAATAGTAATTGTAATCATCGTGCTTCTGCTTGGAGGTGATCCATCCCAGTTGATCGATACCATGCAGCAGGGTGTCGTTACCACTGAGGCAGGAACATATACTCCCTCAGCACAGGAGGAGGAACTTGCTCAGTTTGTTTCGGTTGTACTGAAAGATACAGAGACTGTATGGAACACTATCTTTGAACAGTCGGGATCAACCTACAGACAACCCAAACTCGTACTGTTCAGCGGACAGGTGCAGTCAGCCTGCGGCTTTGCCACGGCTGCCAGTGGTCCTTTCTACTGCCCCGGCGATGAAAAGGTCTATATCGACCTCAGCTTTTGCGAGGAACTGAGGACCAAGTTCGGTGCTAATGGCGATTTCGCAATTGCCTATGTCATTGCACATGAGGTGGGCCACCATGTCCAGAACCTTCTTGGTATCCTCGACCAGGTCAATCGTCAGAGATCAAGACTTAGCGAAACCGAAGCCAATAAACTGACTGTCAGGCTGGAACTCCAGGCTGACTTCCTGTCTGGCATGTGGGCCCATTATGCCGACCGTATGCTCAACACACTTGAGACCGGCGACCTTGAGGAAGCACTCAATGCCGCCGCAGCCGTGGGTGACGATAACCTTCAGATGAAATACCAGGGAAGGATAGTACCCGACGACTTTACACACGGGACATCAGCCCAGAGAAAGGAATGGTTCAGCAAGGGATTCCGTACGGGAAACATTGAACTCGGAGATACCTTTTCAGCGGAAATCTGAACAGTGCAGGAACAGTCAGGAAACTAATCCTCCATTACCTCAAAGGTAACTTTTGCATTAACCCTGTACTCGGCAATCTTGTTGTTCTTAACAGTTGCGCTCATGTCCTGTATATACACCGAACGGACTCCCTTAATGGTTTTGCCGGCGGTCTTTACTGCTATCTGGGTAGCATCCTCCCAGCTCTTTGGCGATGATGCCATCAATTCAATGACTTTAAGTACGGCCATGGTAGAATAAGATTAAGTTAAACTTATATGTCAATCAGTAAATATAACGAAAAGCACTATAAAAGACAATACAAATATGCTGGTATTGCCTGGCCATTTTCTGCAGCCTGCTGAAATTGACTGCTACCGTAAAACGGTGCCTAAATGATATTTCGTCCCCGGTGGTAATTTATTGATCCTGGTAATCCCTTCTCCTTATCATCCTGGCAGTGATGATGCGAACATCTTCCAAAGGCCTGTCAGACCTGTTGGTCTGAACCCCGGCAATGCTGTCAACCACCTCCATACCCTTTACCACCTGTCCGAAGACCGTATAGTTCTGATCGAGATGGGCTGCACCTCCGATCGTCCTGTAGATTTCGCGGTGCGCTTCTGGTATCCTGTAGGGTGGAGTGATAGCCAGGTCAGCCTCAGTCAGCACTCTTATCATATTCCTCACAATGCTGAGGCTGTCATTCTCTGGCCTTCGCCTCATCAGGTCATTCCTCAGGTCGAACAGCGCCTTGTTGTCGGGATTGTTTATCACCCTGTTCTCGGCCAGCCAGTTGTTGATCCTCGCCTCGGCTGCGTTTAGGGTACTGTCTGTATAGGTTCTGCCCTGGATGATGGTGAACTGCGTACTGCTCGATGCCCGGGCCGGATTGTCATTCCTTGCCGCATTAATGGCACCTCTCCTGTGATAAAGACCCGGACTGAATTCCGCGGGAATGGTGTAGGGAAGGTCGGCAGCGCCCAGGTTAGAACCCGTCGGAGCCCCCTTGCTGTCAGGATCTCCTGTCTGTACCAGGAAATTATTTATTACCCTGTGAAACAAAAGACTGTCATAGAACCCCTGGTTTACCAGCCTGATGAAATTGTTCCGGTGCAGAGGGGTCTCATCGGAAAGCCGGAATACAATCGTTCCGTAATCTGTCACCAGTTCAACATCCTTCACGAGATCTTTCTTTCTTACACCCTCTTCAACTTCAGGATTGCAGCTATGAAAAACCGGACTTGACATCATCATGACAAATATTACTGTCACTGATGATAATTTTTTACTGTTCAGAACCAACGCTTTCATACAAAACCTTTTTACGATTCAGCCACTAAGGTAGTATAATATTTCTATAATTAACTCTGCGCCCGCAGGTTACCCTTTCAGGAAATATACCCGCACCTCCGTCTCTCATCCCGGCCTGGCATCTATGGTCGGCACCAACGGTGATGACGTCGCTGAACATTATCATGTCCAGGAAAGCTTAAACAACCATGGCTTCAGGAATATTCCTGCGGTCAGCTTTCTCAATTTTCGGATAGGACTGCGGCACCCCCTGCAGTAGGCAGTCTTATGGTTGCCAATACAACCATCAACTGAAATGCCGTCTTATTGTTTCAATCTTAAAGGTATATCAGGTGGGGCATGCTACCTTATGGTGTCTCTTGAAAAATAGAAGTCGCCTGTCAGTGATGTTGACTCCCATGGTATCTGCTGGTCGGCGGAAGTGCCTGAAACGATGCTTCTTACGTTCTGAAACATCTGTAATATCGTTATGTTGGGTATCCTGATGCTCTCGAGTATGGCTGAGGTGTATAGACCGTTCCTGCCGCTGCCGTCAGAGGCAGTGCGGCCCGGTGCTGTTGCGTAGGCAATCAGCGTGCCCCGGGGTGCGTTCATGTAGGCCAGACCCCTCCCCGAGGTCGACCGTGTCCAGCTCCTCTCGAATGGATTGTTCCTGCAGGCATCGAGGATGATGATGTTGACCTTCGTACCAGAGGCCTCCAGCAGCGCAAGCACCCTGTCGGCCTGCACGCAGTCATACTCAACCTGCTCTTCCGACCGCAGATCGGCATCAATGGGGATAAGGTAGTTGTATCCCTTGGCCTGGATACCGTGACCGGCATAAAAGAAAAGTCCGACCTCATACTTTTTCAGGGCCTCGCCAAATTCATCCATGGCCTTCTTCATCTGCGCCTGGGTAAGATTTTCATACTTGATGACATCAAACCCGTATTGCTCAAGGGCCGCCTTCATGTCCCTGGCATCGTTGACCGGATTGGTAAGCGGCATATTACTGTAGTTGCTGTTGCCTATCACCAATGCCAGCCTCTTCCCCCAATCTGCCATCACCGGCCTGACTGTCGGGGTTTGTTTGGTAACTATCTGCTGAACAGCCGGTTCCTGCGCCGGTCTGATCGTAGGGGTAGCAATGTTAACTGCCCATAACCTGGTGTCATCACCACCCTTCAGTACATAGTTGGCCGACCCCGATGCCAGGGTGCTCCCGTCGGGTGTGAACATCAGAGAGGTGACATTCTGATTGTGAGCCGCCCATTCATATTTCATCTCACATTCCGGGATGCTCCATACCCTTATCATTTTGTCAAGTCCGCCTGAGGCAATAAACTGCCCGGAGGGATGAAATGATATCGGGGTTGTTGACAGCAACGACAGGGGGTTGGCTGCACCTGAACCGATCGGCATTGTGCTGGTGTGGGCCTGCCACAGGTTAACCTGTTCAAGTGAAGGGAACCTGGCCAGCCATACCCTTCCGTCAGATGACGAGGCGGCTATCCATGATCCGTCGGGTGAAATCCTGAGGAGCTCGACGGTTTTCAGATTTACCGGGTGACTGCTGGCAGACCGGCTGTTAACATCGTATAGAACCATGCCATCCTTTTTGGTACCGATGGCCAGGTGATTGCCGTCGGGTGAGAAGACCAAGGTTGACGGGTCGCCTGAAGTTACCTGTATCGTATAAATCTCCTGCCCTGTAGCAGAACTGACGAATACCAGCTCGCCGCCTTTCCTCATGTAGGCAACCTCATCGCCCGTAGGTGAGAATGCTACCGCTTCGGGAACCAGCCTGGTATCCTTTACCTCAGACTTCAACATCCTGCCTGCAAGATCCCATATCTCTATCCTGCGCAGCTTGGATACAACGAACGACCGGTTGTCGCGACTGATGTCAACAACATAGGAGAAATCATCAAGCGCTACCAGGTCCTTCTCAACAGTTCTCAACTCCAGTTGTCCGTCAGATAACCTGTAGGCCCGGGCATAACCACCCACTAACAGGTAACGGCCGTCAGAAGATATGTCTATCGATGAGGTCGTAACCCTGTTGTTCCCGAAGTCCCTCACCATGTTCTGACCCCCTGCCGTTACAGCCGTGGCAAGAGTAATCATAAGAAAAGCTGATAGTCGTTTCATATTCCGGGTAACTGATCCTGCTTCAAATTTACTGTAATTTCCCGGTTTTTCAGGCTTGATTTCTTCCTGCATTCCAATTGCACCTGCGGCCTAAGGTATGTAACTGTTCACAGGCTTCTTCCTGGATAACCGGAGGGTCAGCCCACGGTAGTCTTCGGGTGGTACCTTTTACCCGAAATCTTAGGCGGACATCAGTAGCCGCGTCAGTCCCGGTACGAAGGGTGAATCATTTCCTCCTCTTCCTGCGGAAATATACCAGCACCCTCCAGCCTATTAACAGTATGAGCCACAAGGGCCATATGCGTACCAGCACTACCAGGAAGGTTATGAAGCCGCTCCATCCCTGGCTGACCGCCTTGCCAATCCTCTTCCCGAAAGAGTCTCTTACCTCAGCCGTCTCCCTGGGAGATTTCTCCTGGTAAAGGACTATTTCCAGGGTGCTGTATGCTATCTCGTTGTTAAACCTGTTGAGTCTTCCCTGCTGGCTCTCGATCTCTCCCCTGATCTCGCCCAGGCTTCTCTCTATCTCAAGAATATCCTTAACGGTGGAGGCCCTGCCAAGCAATTCCCTGTATCTTACCTCAACGGCCTTGTTGTTCTCAAGCCGTGAAGCCAGGTCATAATACTCTTCGGTAACGTCTGAAACGTTCACCGACTTTGTTTTTATGACATCAGGCCCCGCGATCAGTTCGGCAAGAAACCGGTCGAATACCTCCGCGGCTATCCTGATGGTTATATTGTAGGTATACCTGTCGTACCCTTCACTGTAACTCTCGTTAGCTATGTAACTGTCAAACCGCTTTGCCAGTGAATCGATCGAGGCCTTCGATCTCTCAATGTTTTCAGACCTTATCTCGGTGAACCCATTCCTGATAACCTTTCGCGACTCCATTTGCCCAGTTGGCACGGCAGCCTCTTCAGTTACCGGTGGACTATAATACTCTGCCATCTCCATCTTATTCCGGTCGGCCCCCAACGAGTACTCATCCGATGCAACCGGACCGGAACCCCATTCAGTCATGGAACCCGAACCGGAACAACCCATTATAACTGCAACGATCGAAAAAATAATGACTGTACTTTTCATATCTTTTTCTGTTACTTGTTAGCTTATTTGTGGAGTGTCTAATTTACGAAACCGGCTGATTCAATCATTGCCTTCACCTGTTCGTATGACTCCTTTACCTTGAGCGGCAGCGAGTGGTTGACATTGTTGGTCCTGATAAGGGCGCCGTTCTTGTTAGGCAAAACCCATGCTATTATCAGAACGTTAACCATTAATTTCGATCCATCCGTATCGGTCAGTTCAATAAATATGTTTTTCATACTGTCGTGGTATTAATCTGAGTCTAAAATAATACAATTTACAAGGCTATCTGTCTGCAGGAGTACAAATAACATTCCCCATGCCCCATGCTCCATGCTCCATGCTCCATGCGGCAGCGCAGCTGCCAACCCATGCCCCATACTCCATGGGAGCAACCCTGAACCGAGACCGGCAACAGCCGGTCGAGCTCACGACCGAAGGGAGTAACCCTGAACCTTTTTACTCCCTCTACTCTTCTTCCGCTGCCCGGAAAACAAGCATCGACCGCGCGGTTTTTATAGTAAGTATGTTGTCCGCAATGTTGTACTCCTCCGAGTCTTTGAGGTCGCCCGTCAGCAGGTATTCCCACTGCATTACCAGAAACGGATCACAAAGCATCTTGGTTCCCGGACCCAGGTCGCTTATGGTCAGCTTGCCGCCTTCACTCCTGTAGGAGCCGAACGAATAGTTGCAGAGCCCCTCGATTACGAATATACCATTACTGTTGAACTTCAGGCTTATCTCCTTCAGTTCCTCCGGAAATGTCTCAGCAACCTGCGACTCGTTGGTTACCACCCGGGTTATTATCCATTGCCTGCCTGTCAGTGACGGTTCACTCTCCTTTCCGGTCCGGTTGCATGATGCAGCAATGATTATCACTGCTGCCGCAATCAGGAGGTTATTGATGATTTCCCTGCTTTTCATTCTTTTCTTTTCTTTGATTGTTCAACAATTGCCTTATCGAGTATGCTCATTACATTCTCCCTCTCCAGTATCTTCATCCCGACCCTTTCACTCGATATGCCCTCCTTGAGCCTGAAATCATATACTGCATGATGGTTTACCAGCTCCGACTCAAAACACCTGAACAGAATCGACTCCCTGTCACCGAGGTTCTCGGCAACTTCAAGAATATGGGTGGATATAAAGAAAAAGTTATTACGTATCCGGGAAAGCGAGTCTATAATGCCAAGTGATGCATCAAAGGCATCCTTGACATTGGTCCCGCGAAATAGTTCATCAAAAATTATCACAAGATTCCTGTCCCTGTTGAGCAGGAGCGAGGCTATCTCCTTAACTCTGCTGACCTCTGCATAGAAGTGGCTGTAACCCAGGTTTATGTTGTCTGCCAGGTTTATGGTGCTGAATAACCCGCCCATAACCGATGTTTTGAACTCTCTTGCAGGAACCGGCAACCCGCAGTGAGAAATGTACACCAGCAGCCCCATGGTCTTCAGAAAGGTCGATTTCCCCGACATGTTGGGCCCCGTGAGAAAGCACAGGTTCGCTGTTCCCTTGAATTCGAAACCGTTTCTCACAGGCTTGTCGAGAAAGGGGTGAAACGAGTCGGAAACAATGAATACCGGTTCCGGTGAACTGACATATTCCGGCAATGAAAATCCCCCCGACATTACAAGACCGGCCATCGACTGGAGAAGGTCAATCTCATATACCACGGTCATCAGGTTCCTGAATGCCTCCTTATCCTTTACCCTGAAATAGTTGTCATACTTGTTTATCTGATTGTAGCCAAGGTCTTGTGCCTTTTTGGGCTGATTGCCAATAAGTCTTACAATGGCTTTTGCCCTGCAGAAACTCTCAACTTCCTCAAGATGTGATCCGAAGGTCCGGGTAAGTGTGTGCTCCCTGGCCCGCCCGATGAATCCCTTCAGGTCGGCCAGGAGTTGAGCAATATGTATAATGCTTTCCGTGATAACGAAGTAATCGTTGTCCGGATTGATCTTGTTAGATAGTCCGGCGACGGTGGCATCGAGGATGTTGGCCTTCAACGGTACCCGCCTGATGTTCAGGTAATATTCAATATAATCAACGCTTCTCGGGTTAAGGCTGAGCCGGCAATCATTCTCTGCAAAGAACCTGATCTCGTCCCTCCTGTTTTCCAGGAATTCAATGTCGGAGACCGGGGAGTTGAATATCCTGTATAGCAAATCCTGCCCGCCCCTGGTCTTTGTGCAGTTATAAATGGAGAATACGGAAGACTGGTTCTTTCTCTCCCCGAACAGCTCAAGGTCGCGAATCGTCTGGCTGTCTGTTTTAAACATCATGTAATTGTCATTTCAGTAAGCCGGTACCCCCGGCAAGCACGTTCCGGTGATTCCGGCATCCGATAATGATGTTGTTATCCGGTTGGTTCGGAGAAAGATGATTATTCAATCCAGTTGGGCCCTTTCCAGACAAATTCCATGTTGCTCTTTTCTGACTGGTAGTCCAGGTAAGGCTCCTGGTCCGGTATTATCATGGTTCCCTTGAAGGTATACACCTCATATAATGTTGAACTTAGCGCATTGTGATACTCAAAGTACTGCTTCTCTTCAAAACTGTACCTTATCCAGGCAGAAACTTCGAGACCCGATTGAGGATCGTCTGCAATCTTCTTCTCATCGGCTGTTATCCTCTCTTTCAGCCATTTTGGAACTTCAGAAGCAGGAATCAGTAGATCAGGATCCTTGTCACACGAGATAAGCAGGAGACAACCTGCAAGCAGAAAAAGGATTTTTTTCATGATATCTGGTTTTTATGGCAACGCAACTAATTTACAAAAATTGTACCAGACAGCTGATATTTAGGACCTTGTTGCCCTGGCATTGCCTTCCTGCCGACTTACCATCCCTCTCACATTTCTTTGATCATCCACCTCTACTTTCCCTGGGTGCATTGCCTGAGCCCGGTCAGAAGCCTGTCGGTAGCTGTAGCGACAACAGGTAATACACCTTCAGACTCACACCAATGCGAAGAGAATCATGTAGTTGTGGCCGGTTTTCTTTGCGCATGCCGGACAATAGGCATAATGGACATAATAGTCTTTGGCTTCCTGATTTCCCTCCCTGAGATACTCTTCCATTTCTTTAATGTACCTGGGAATACTGTTGTAAGGTCCATCAAATACACGAGCAACAAATGAGCCTGAGATCATAGTGTTATTCGCCCCGTCAACATTTTTGGTGACTGCATAATAAATCTCTGATTTGAAAGCTGAAGTGTCGCGGAATAAAATCAACGCTTCTGATTTGTCGGGGATCGTCGCTTCAGCCTTTTCAGCCATGACATGCATCTTCATAACCTTCTTACCGATCATCGGCGGAAAGGGAATATGAAGAAAAGTGGAAATGGTTTCTTTAAGGAAAAGCTTGTTTTCCCACCTGAACGTTTTTTTGTCCCACCTCTCAACCTCAAAAATGGGACAGCATTCCTGATCCTGGTCTTTCATCTTTCTTGAGTTTTAAATAATAGGGTCTTCATTTACCTCTGATGCAACCCCACAGCACGGTCCCCGTAAAACAGAACCCTCATCCGCCACATTGGCTGAAACGGAAGGGCAGCGAAGTTGATGACGCTACCCCCAGACCTTTACTTAGCCTGCTGTTTCCCTGCCCCAGTTATAGGGAGTGATTACCTGGTCCTGCAACTCATAATCTGAGCTCAGATCATTGTGGCAGGACCAGATATCCCCGGTACTATTTTAAGGTAACATCGAGGTATACCGAATGCCTCCCATAGGTTTCATAGAAAGGTCTGAAGACAATGCCGTCAATATTGAACTCCAGCTCAGCGGGATTACCCGAGATGGATTTGGATATGTCCTCTGCATCGAGGGTTACCTTGCGCCATTCCGTCATGGGCTCAGACTCCTGGGCTGCCAGCAGAACAGGCCCCCAGAAGAGGCTGGCAATATTCTGCTGGTCCATAACCGGCTCGAGGTAAAATTTGAACGGCATGCGCAATTCAACAGTATCCCCGTCTTTCCACTTACGCTTTATGGTTAGGAAACTTCCCGGAACAGCCTTCACTTTCTTCGCCTTGCCATTTATCTTCACGAAGAAACCCTGTGTAGCCCAATGTGGTACTCGCACGTTAATGGCAAGCCTGCCCTTTCCATTGATGGTTAACCGGGTAACATCCTCTTTTGGATAAGCAGTTGTTTGTGTTACAGTAATATTCCTTTCGGTCCATATCAGCATTGAAGGCACATAAAGACCTACGTACAAAGCCTTGTTGTCTGCACTCCTGAAATATATTGAGCTCTGAAGCTTGGTGCTGCTCTCAAGGGCCGTTCCGTTGCAGCAACTAAAGCCCGTCATGTTTGCGTTACCAAACTGCTTTACAGAGCCTGGCCTCAGCGGTACGTGATATGTATTTGCAGGGGTGTCCTCCGCAACTGATGCCAGGATGTGATTGTAAAGACCACGCTCGTAGTAATCCATATACTCTGCACGCTGATCAAATAGAAACAGGCCCCTGGTCAATTTGAGCATATTGTAGGTAGCGCACGACTCGTTATGGCCGCCTGCCGCGAAACCGTTCTCATAGAGTGTTGCCGGCTGGGCAGTGAAGCATTCACCATTGTTGGGATTATTACGTGATCCTGCAACTCCTCCTATACTGTACATGTAATCATTAGTGGCCATGTACCAGAAATTATCAGCTATATGATAGTATTCCGGGTCATTCGAGTCACGATATATCTCAAGCGCACCGATAATCTGAGGTATGTGCTGGTTGGCATGCAATGAACGGAACATGTCTACATTCCTGGCCAGTCCGTGAGAATGATCAGCATTACCATAGAATACTCTTATATTGTCAAATAATTTTGCTGCTTCCATATAACGAGGCTCGTTGGTCAGCCGGTACAGTCTTGCCAGGGCATCGTTCATCCCACCATACTCTCCTGCAATGTACCTGTTCCACATACTTATCAGTGTCTCCTGTGGGACCTGACTCAGACGGGCATATACCCAGTCACCCATGCCCTTTACTATCTCCAGCGCCTTCTCATTGCCACTCAGTTCGTATACATCCATCAACCCTGCCAGTATCTTGTGAAGGGTATAGTATGGTGCCCATATCTGGGCAGTTGAACCTCCGTAGGTCGCTCCCTTTTCCAGCATTATAAACTGATCGGGCGGATAGGCACTTATGAAACCTTTGCCCCAGTTCCAGTAATCCGTCCTGAGCCCTTCCGTGGTAAAGTCAGAGTCATAACCTGTTTTACCCGGTCCCGGAGGTACAGCCCTGGGATCTGATACAAATTCTCCCCCGCTGGTCTTCGGTTGTCCCGATAAATGTGACAGACTGTAAAGAGTGTTTACCATATATTCCATCTTGGCGGCAAAGTTGGCCTGGAGCGAGGCATCATAACCGGTTCCCGCATAAGCCTGGGCTATTGCTGAAAGATAATGCCCTGTGGCATGACCGCGCAGTTTGGTCTGTTGACTATCCCATCCACCGAGTGCGTTGGCTCCCTCAGGCTGCTCCTGTCCGAAGGCATTGCGGAACATGTATAGGAAATTGTCGGGATTGGTAGCGGCAAGACCCTTTAGAAACTTGTCGCGGTTCTCAATAAATTTTGTGTCGTGGTTATGAAGGTCAGTGGTTAATATAACCTGATCAAGTCCGAAGGCTTCAAGTGTGCGACCTGGAGTGGCAAGCACACGGTCCGCCTTGACAGTGACAATAGCTTTTGGCTGAATATTTGTTCCGGCAACTCTTCCCGTTACCGTATATGTGCCAGGCGTGAGAACCTGGCTATTATCCTCAGGAGCCGGCCACAGCACCCTTACATCCGGACCTTTGCGATTATTGTCGTAGACGCCCTTTACATACCGCGGTAATCTTGGAAGATAACCGACAGTTGTTTCCACCTCGATGTCAGGAACGCTTGTAAGGAATTGATTATACAATTGAGGAGTTGTCTCGGGAAACACCGGAAGATTCTGGTCCGGCTGTACTCTTCTCCTGGCTGCAGGTGCTTCCCTTCTCAGGGCATTATTATTAATCACGCCAATCTGCTGTTCAGTCAATGCGATTCTGTAGATGCGGAAATCGTACAGGCTGGCATCGAGATATGTATTTTTTGGGTCCAGAGACCGGCCGATATAGAGCTTATTGTTTCCTTCTGATTCATAATCGAATAGTTGCTTCAGTTCCAACGCCATATTCCTGACTTCGCCCACAAGAACCCCATTGACATAGGTACTAAGGGTTCTGGAAGGAATGTTAATGACTATGGCCACGTGGTTCCACCTGTTGAGCGTTAACGCCGGTGAACTGGTAGCATATTTCCCTGAACCGGCCATTATCTGAACCTGAAAACCCTCCTTATCCCTGGTCCCCGTCGGGGCAGCCTGTATACGCGCATTGCTGCTCCTGCCGAAATCGAAAAACAACTGGCCGGTCCTGGCGGAACGCAGGAATATCCAGCCTGTGAAACTTAGCGATTCTTCACCCGTAACTGCCTCACCCGGAATTGATACGAACGTTTCACTATTCCCTGCCAGGGAAAGTACAGTGCCAAACAGGGTGTCCGGCACAAACCTGAAGCCGGAACCATTAATTGTGGCATGCAGATTATTGCGCGACCAGTCATTTGCGTCTCTCCTGAACTGATAGCGGGCAATCAGGCCTGTTTCACCTATTCCGTCCAGGATCTGGTCACCACCCTGTGCAAAGGCTGAAGTTGTCCCCATGGTACAAAACACCAGCATTATTCCAACGATCAGCTTGAATGTTTTCATAATTCTATCCATTATAGTTTTTAAATGTATTTTTTACAATTATTTCCCCGGCACCAAATTAACAAAGAAATTTTCTAATTCCATATGATGAGCTTGAAATTCTTCCGGTTAACCATTCCATCGTGGTAATTTCAATTTGGTATTATCTTATCAGATTATGCCTTAGGGCGAGGAATGCCGGGACTCCGGAAACTGCCCGACACCTTTCAGGGCCGGGAACCTGACAGTCCTTTCAGTTTTATTATGGGCTGACCTTATTTTAAGGTCGATAAGAACTCCTTCTCAAGCTCCAATAACTTCTTGCTGCGTTTTAAGAGTTTTTTTGCCGGATTTCCCTTGTAAATGTAAAACTCTTCGCAATTTTCGTTAACCATACTTAAGGCTCCTATCACTGCTCCTGTACTTATAGTCACCCCGGGAAGTATTATAGCACCGCTCCCGATCAATACATGCTTGCATATCAATACGTCAGCGTGGGTAACACAGGTGTACTCCGAAGGCACTGTGGGATTTGACATGAATTCGCCGTAGAAATCATCTTTGCTTGAATAAATGGCAACCTTTGATGATACCCCGGCAAAATCCTGTATGGTAATTTTCCCCTCTCCCTGTAAAGAGGTGAAAATGGCTAAATGTACATAGCTGCCTATCTCTATCCCTCCTTTACCTGCTGATAAAACACAGAAATCATCAATCCTGGTATTATTGCCTACAGAGATTCCTGATATTCCATAAAAGCTTGCCTTCCTGCTGATTAAAACATTGTCGCCGATAGTTTTGAATCCTAATGTTTTAAGTTCTTCCGGGCTGTAGAATGAGGTCATGAGATGATTATTTAAATTGTTCCGTTATCAACATGAATATTCTGTCCTGTGATCGATCTGGCTTCATCAGAAATCAAAAACCTGATGGTTCCGGCTACAGAATTAATATCAACGGGTTGCTTCATTGCCGTCCTCTGGTAAATTCTGTCTTTCTGACTATCGGAAAGGGTTGAGCTCATTTTCGTTTCCATAAATCCTGCAACTACGCAATTTGACCGAATTCCCTTCTCTCCCCACTCACGGGCAGTGTTTTTCGAAAATGCTTCCAGTGCCCCCTTTGTTGATGCATACATCGAAAGCCCCTTGTAACCTGTATGAACGCTTATTGACGAAATATGAACTATGCTTCCCCCGATGTTGTGAAGCAACATTTGCCGTATCACATATTTCGTCAACACCATTGGCGTAAACACATTAACCCGGAACATTCTTTCCAGTGAGATCAGATTCAGGTTTGTGACTATATCGTCATAAGCTATTGCCGCATTGTTCACAAAACCATGAACAGGGGTGTCGGAACCAATCCAGTCCCTGAAAACGGATTGCTTTATCTTCTCTCCGTCACCAAGGTCATATGGCAGCCAGTTAAGTTTATCAGGGTACTGTGCTGATAACTCTTTCAATTCTTCTGTTTCGTGCCGGCTTATGCCATAGACGGTCAATCCATTTTTCAGCAATAACTCTGTTGTCTTCAGACCCAAACCCTTTGAGATGCCTGTTATCAATACATTCATGGTTCATTCCTTTTTAATTTCCCTGTCCTGGTGGTCGAAAGCTCTTCTACAAAACTGATTATCCTGGGTATTTTGAATTCCTGAACCTTCGATTCCAGGAATTTGCGTATGGAGGTTTCAGTTATCCTGCTGTCATCAGCAACAACTTCACAGCAGATTATATTGCCAAGTACTGAGTTAGTTTTTGGATACACCCGTACATTCTTAATGCCCGGTAAAGACAGGATGGCTTCCTCAACTTCAGCAGGATTAACTTTGTATCCGCCAACGTTTATCATCTCACTTTTGCGATTCGCAAATCGAAATTTCAGGGGCCGCCCTGGAACAATCTCAACGATGTCTCCTGTGTTGTACCACTCCCCTGTGTTATTGCCTGTATAGCCCATTAAACTGTTATGGATCAATAATTCATTATTCTCAATACGAATTAAATGTTCCTGTTCGGGCCGGATGCCAAAAATGTCATTTGCCGAAGCAAAGAGGGTTCCCGCCTCAGTGGAAGCATAAACATTGGTTATTTTCGCATTTGGGAAAATCTCATGCACCTGTTTGAAAGTCGTTTCGTTGAATTTCTCCCCACCCGAAGTAATCCTCTCCACAAAGGGAAATGTTTCATCACAGGGTAGCAGGAGTTTATAGAAAGTGGGAGTAGCAGAGATATGGGTTACTTTGTTATCCCTTATCTCGTCGTAAATATCACGCGATTTTAATCCGAAGAGCCTGATAATGGCGTTCCCGTTCAACAATGCCTGGAAGAAGACCTGGATCCCGGCCATATGGGATGGATTATAAGCGAATCCCCAGATATTGTTTTTGTTACCCTCTGATAACCTGACAAATCGTGTTATCGACTTGAAATTATGACTGACTTTCTTCGGAATACCTGTTGTGCCTGAAGTAAACAGGGTCATTTTCCAGTTGTCGGGGGGCTTACTGAGTTTCCCAATCAGCTCCTTCCTGTCCGTTATGAATGGGACTTTGTCTTTTTCAATTGGCCTGTTGAATTCCCTGTATTCAGTGTACCCCGTGAGCCTTAACAATTCTGAATCGGTGAAATCCGGGTCCAGGATTATGATTTCCTCACCTGTCAATAAAGACAAGATTATCTGCCTGAAAACAGTGTAGTAATCATCAGATTTACAATAGGGATTGAATACTGATGATTTGTTGATATCATCAATGAGATATTTCCATGTAACACGGCGATTTTGTCCGGTATCTTTCAGGAACAATAAATTCATCGTTTGCTGTTCAGCTTGTTGAAAACCTCACCGACCGTACTGACAATTCCATCTTCAAATATATCAATATCAAATTCCGCATCAATCCGGGCAGTTAATTCGGCTAAATCAAGGGAATCAAAACCGATGTCATTTCTTAAATGCATACCCGTGTCCAATGATGTTAATTTTTCCTTTGCCCTGTTTTCAAGGACCCTGTTCATGATTTCCAGAATTCTTTCCTTCATCTTATTCTCTGTTTTCCCTCGGTTCTATGATGCAAATGTACTCAATTGCCATATTATACTTTTATCCTGCCGGTTGGTTTTATGCCCGGCTGGCTTTACATGGCTTCAGTCCGCCAATGAGCACTTTTATGGAACCCCTGTACTATTGTTAAGGTATATTAATCAAACTTGCACAATGTCCGGTTTTGCCGGCTGGCCCGGCAGGGCACCCCAGAAGTGTAGTAAGCCCGGTCAATCATACAGTATGTTGTTAACTGTACGTTTTCATCTGACTATCATGGTATCAATATCAACATCATCCCAGAAATGTGTTACATGAAAATAATATGTCCCTTTCTGCGCTGGTGTAAAATCAATGATGGTATCATGACGAATCATAATGGCCGGACATGCACAAACGTCATAGCAACATGTGAAGGTACCATAGGCTTTCAAACTGTAACTGAAAGGTTCTGTTTCCTCCAGTACAACATAAAGATTGCTCCAGCATCCATCAGGTGCTGAGGCTCTTACCTCAATATGTGCAACATCATTGAATAATACCGTACCGGGTATTATGGCCTCATCAATCTGAACCATGCCTTTCCTTGTACAGTCTCTTTTCTCGCAACTGAAGATCAGTAAGAAACTTAGCAGCAACAACACTGCTCTCTTCATCATAACGGGTTTTTTCTGTTCTTCCAGTTCCACCATTTCAATAGTTCCGGGTCGTGGTTATCATTTTCCGCATAATATACGGCACAACGAAAAGTATACAGCACGCAGGGATCAATCCTCTTGCCGTACTCCTTGCACAGGTCATTATATAACTCCTGGGGATCCTGACCTGATAAATCATGAACATGATGAATGCCAATCGCGTGCAGGTCATTGGCAATGCTCTTGCCGATACCCGGAATCGATAACAGACTGTCGGAAGTCTTCTCTTTTCTGGTTGATTTCATTTTTTAAACCTGTTGTCAGATATTACCTCATTGGGATTACCAGTCTTATTGTTTATCCATCCGACTTTTTCTATTTTATGTATGTCAAATTGGGAGATATAAGGCTTAATGTCTAACAGAGGTGTTCCATCCAGCATGTCAACATTCTCAATCTCAAGAATATTGTCTTTAATGCTGATTAGTTTAACAACAGAGATACCAATATGATTTGGTCGTTTTGGAGCCCTGGTGGCAAATATGCCGTGAGGTTTATCATCCAGGAAGGGGATGACTTTCAAATCAAAACCCCTGGATTTGTGAAAATGATATATAAGGTAGATATGCGAGAATTTCTCAAGGTCAGGCAAACCTTTGACAAATTTCTTTTTCAACTCAATGGTCCCTTTAATACCTTTTGAATCCCTCGATTGAATAGGCATACCTTTGATTTTCCTGAAGGGTGTATGTATCCGTCCGATTGATTTATAACGAATTTTCATGATGGCAGAGAGTTTTCAATTATTGTTGATGTTTGAATGGCTTCCTTTTCAGGTGGCTGCAGCAATTTAAGAATAATTCTGTATATGCTGTTCCGGGCAAGTATCGCAGGCGTTCG
>JAVEWX010000199.1:0-4301 GCA_034004335.1 Bacteroidales bacterium
ACATTGTTATTGAGGGACCCCAGCAAGTAGGCTTCCGGATGCAGCTTTCTTATTTCTTTCAGGAGAGCATCAATCAGTCCGCCGGTTACATTCAGGATAAGATGCCTGTTCTCATCAAGGACTATAAGATCAATTATGCGATAGCATGCAAAGCCGAAGATGTTGCTGTCAAATGCATCCCTGTGACAACTTATAATTCCGGCAAGTCGTCCGTTATCTTCCGCAGCAAATGACAAAAAGCCGTCACTGTCAAGCATACCCAGCCTGTCACTGACAAACTGAGCCCTCAGGCGGTCTTCCCCGATTGTAGTATACTCGCCCAGACTAAACTGATCCCTCCTTATCAGGGGAGTCATCTCCCTGATTATTTCTTCACTGACACCTGTTATCTTCAACATACTTTCAAGGCTTCAGACAGTTTAGCCGATATCTGGTCTATCTCTGCGGTAGTTAGTCTTCCATACATCGGAAGTGTAATCAGATTATCGGTAATGTATTCCGTAATGGGCAGATTGGCATTAATGTCCTCATACAATGAGAAGCGATGTACCGCCGGGTAGTGAACGCTCGTCTGAATGCCGCAGGTTGCCAGGTACTGCCTTACTGCCTCGCGCTTCCCCGCTTCAGAATCTTTCAAAACAATTGGGAAAATATAGTTGGAGACGAAGCCCTTATGACCTGAGAATGGTATCACTATACCCTCCAGTCCACTGATATGGTGCACATAAAGATCCCTAACCACAGCCCTCCTTTCCAGGTCGGCCCGCAGCTTGTCGAGCTGTGCCAGACCAATGGCCGAGCGTATGTCATCCATGCGGTAGTTGTAACCCAGTCCGACAACATCGTATGAGGTGCTGTGCCCCTTAGCCCTGTCATACGACAAGGTCGTCATTCCATGTGAACGGAGCAGCCTGCACCTCTCTGCCAGGCCGGCATCGCCGGTTATGAGCATGCCCCCCTCTCCAGTGCTTATGTTTTTGTTGGAGAAGAAGCTGAAGCAGCCAATATCACCAATAGTTCCCAGCTTCCTGCCGTCATATTCCGACAGGGGCCCGTGGCAGGCATCCTCAATGACCTTCAGTCGGTGCCGTGAGGCTATGGATATAATACTATTCATGTCGCAGGGGAAGCCTGCATAGTGCATGACAATAATGGCCCTGGTAGCTGGAGTGATCTTCCTTTCAATATCGCCGGGGTCAATTGTAAGATCTTCATAGCTCCTCACATCGGCAAAGACGGGAGTGGCACCGGTATATCTCACAGCATTGACCGTGGCCACGAAGGTAAGCGACGGGCATATGACCTCGTCGCCCGGACCGATATCCGACAGTATCATCGACAGATGCAGCGCCGCGGTGCAGTTGGTAAGAGCCACCGCATGGCCGGCTCCCGTCATGGAAGCAAATCGCTCCTCCAGGTCGCGGGTCTTCGGCCCGGAAGAGATCCACCCCGACCTTATGGCTTCAAGGGCTGCTGTCTCCTCAGCTTCGTCGAAGTTAAGATCAAAAAGAGGTATGGTATAACTCATCTTAAAAGTTTACAGATTAAAAATGCCCGGCTTGTAGCGGCTAAGGTTTTCCGGCTTGATGAACCAGTCGATAGTTTTGCGAAGACCATCCTCGAGGGAATGTTGCGGCTGCCAGCCGGTAAGTTCCCTGATGAGGGTGTTGTCACCCCTGAGCCTGTATACCTCCGACGACGGCGGCCTCATCCTTGCATCTTCTTTTCGGACAGTAATGTCAGCCTTCATAAGCCCGGCTATCAGGGTAACCAGGTCGGCAATTGAAATTTCAGTATTGGAGGCTATGTTCACCTCACGACCAGTGGTGCCTTCATTGGCTGCAAGAGCGAGGAAGGCCCTGCATACATCATTCACGAAGTTGAAGTCGCGGGCAGGTTTAAGGTCGCCGGCAGCTATCTCCTTCTTACCTGCGGCTATCTGAGAAATTACCGAGGGTATGACTGCCCTGGCCGACTGGCGAGGACCATAGGTGTTGAAGGGACGGGCAATGGTTACCGGCAATCCGAAGGAGTGATAGAAACTCATTGCAAGGGCATCAGCTCCGATCTTGGATGCCGCATAGGGTGACTGGGGCTGCCGTGGATGTTTCTCATCTATCGGTACATATTGTGCCGTGCCGTAAACCTCCGATGTGGAGGTGTGTATAACCCTAATATTCCCGGCATCCCTGGCAGCCTGGCATATGTTGAGGGTGCCCCTGATATTGGTGTCAACATAACTGTCGGGAGCGTAGTAGGAGTAAGGGATGGCAATGAGCGCAGCCAGGTGAAAGATAATGTCTACCTCTTCCGTGAGTGTCCTGCAGAAGGCAGAGTCGCGTATATCACCCATAACCACTTTCAGTTTCGGCGACACACTAATATTGTCAAGCCATCCCCATGAACCAAATGAGTTGTAGCAGGCCAGGGCAACGACCTCCCGTCCATCACCAAGGAGATGCTCAACGAGGTGGGAGCCAATGAAACCGTCTGCTCCGGTAACCAGTACTTTTTTCATCCCTTTAATATTTGTCGTGATAAAACATTTATGGAGTACTTATGCCAGCCTCACATAATCCCTATCTTTCAATATGCATCAAAGTCAATCAGTTCGAACAATACATCCCTGGGGTCGGGAATCACCCTCTCTCCCCTGAGACTCTTAAGGATGAAATTCAGTGGCACAGGTCTGAGATGCCGTGGCAGCCTTATGTGCGTCGTAAGTTTTTTGGTCCTGCGGGCCAAACCCATCCATACTCTAAGCCTGTTGGAAATTGACGGTAGTCCAGTAAAAAAAGCCTCACCGCCGTCCAAGTGCCTTACCTGGGCCATAACCCCGTATTTCCCGGTTGCGGCCACGACATATTCACCTTTGCTTAGAAAATACCTGGCCGAGGGATTGGCAAGCCGCCAGTGCAATGACTCTTCGTCCCATAATGTACGGAAATGATAATCGGCCTTCCTGTCGATAGGCACATCGCCGTAACCGGCCCGAATTTCAAGGGGAGCAACAAGGTCAAATCCCAGCCTGTTGACTAGTCCGTGAGTGCTGTTCTGATTGGCAACCCCGCCTATATATTCAAAACCTTCACTGAAAGCATCCCCGAAAGAACGCTCAGCCATTTCAATGAACAAACCCCGTCCACGATGTTCAGGATGGGTTACAAGATTGAGTGCAAGAAGGGATTTGCAAATTGTTCCGTTTATGCAGTACCTTACCGGTATGTTCGAAAAGTGAGCGACAATCTCACCCTTGTACAAAGCGCTGTAACCAATTACCGACCCTACAGGATTGCAAAAATACTGCCACCTGAGGTATTGTGTCGATGCCCTCGCCCTGTCAACATAATTCGATGAGGTAACGAATGGTGCCGACAGAAAGGTTGAATACCTGAGTATATTCTCGGGCGTATCAGTATGTCTTACAAATTCGTAATCCATTTCTTTCCCTTAACTCAGCGGCAAGTCTGGCATATGTTGTAATTTTACCACCCCCGTTTATTATCTCCTCAAGCCTGGTAATAACCAGGTTACGATTCATATACATCAACTTATTATAAAACCTGCTGTTGGCGATCCCCCCATGCATGAACCTTTCCTGCTGGGTATCAATATCATATGGATGAAAATAGGCAATAACGGCTTCACCCTTCTTTATTCTGTTCATTATGAAATACTTTGAAACAATGAATGGAAGGACCCTGAAATAAATCCCACCTCCCACCGGCAGATAAAAGATTCCGGCATTAACTGTTGTCAGGGGTATTTCCAAAACCCTTCCGTTAACCAGGCATGGCGAATTTCCGAATCCTGGCCATCCTCCCAGGGGGTTTTTTCCGGGCAACACAGAGGAGGAGTATTCAATACCAGCTTCTTCAAGGATCCGGTAAGCCCAGGAAGTATGTGAAGTCATGGAGTAGGAAGGAGCCCTGAATCCCTTTATATCAGTTACACCAGCCCCGGCCAGAAGACTCAGATTCCTGTTCAGGTCGGCTCTAAACTCATCGGGTGTATAGCCATCAAGGGGAACATGCCGTGCAGTGTGGCAGGCTATCTCATGACCCGATACAAAGATATCCCTTACGAGGAAGGGGTATCTTTCCGCCACGGTACCGGTAACGAAGAATGTGCATTTTGAACCTGTTTTTTCAAGCCATTCAAGATACCTGGTGGTGTTCCGTGTTACAGCTTCCTGATACTTCATACCCCCTGTAACACCATCCCTGGCATCCTCAAGGTCGATGCTGAACTTAATGTACCCTGACTCACTCATTCATCACTGGTTTTGCTGTTCGACATTC
>JAVEWX010000044.1:0-20712 GCA_034004335.1 Bacteroidales bacterium
CATACATCAGAAACAGGATTTACCTTTTATCCTCCGTTCTGCTTTCATGGCTTCTGCCTCTGATAAGGCTTGAGACCGACCTGCCTGTCGTAAACACTGAAGCCATTCAGTGGTTACTGATTGAGATGCTTGGTCAGCCTGATGCAACAGCCGCCGATTCTGCCGTCACCGTTGCCGGCAAACCCGACTTTTTCAGACTGGTATCGCTGATATGGATCGCCGGAATTGTCTTCTTCGGCGCCAGGTTTATCTCAGGTATCGCCAGGATCATAAGAATGATAATGACCGGCAGGGTAAGTGGTAATATTGTATTCATTGACAGGATGAAACACTTCTCCGGCTTCTCGGCCATGGGATTCATTTTCATAAACAATGACCTTGCCGACCATGAGAAGGAGAAGATCATCCTCCACGAAGAGATACATAACCGGTCTCTCCATTTCCTTGACATCATACTGTTTGAGATCACCCTGACCCTGCAGTGGATGAATCCATTTGCCTATCTGACAAGATACTCGGTGAGGGCACTTCATGAATACCATACCGACAGGGAGTATATTAACAGGACCGGAAAAATTACAGACTACCAGAAAATGATATTTAACGAGATATTCGGAACCAGAGATATTCCGATAGCATCCTGTTTTTCAACCAAATCCCTAATTAAAAAGCGAATCCTTATGATGAAACGGAACCAAACCCGACCCGGAGCAGCAATGAAGATAGCGATAGCGCTGCCACTCATTGCCGCAACTGTTATCATGTTCTCCTGCAGGGATGAACTGGAAACCTCCCTCTCTTCAATCCAACCCCCGGCTTCTGTCATGGAGATCCCCACCGAAATAATGGTCTTCAATCCGGGAGATACAATAGGTACCACACTGATTGTCCTACCCGCCAGACTGGAATCTGTAAAGGATTCCCTCCGTGAAGCCCGTCTCGCATTTGCCAGATCGGTCCAGGTCAGTAATGCACCAACCCGTGTAGCGACAGAGGACATGATCATTATTGTAGATGGTAAGGAACGCACCCCGGAATACCTGAAGACGATAAACCCTTCTGAGATTGCATCACTCGATGTGCTAAAAGGAGAAAAGGCAACGGCAAAATATGGCAGCAAAGGAACTGCCGGGGTGATAGAGATAATAACCAGGAAATATGTCGCAGAAAGTCAGCCGGAGTTCAGTGGCGATGACATATTCATGATAGTAGAGGACATGCCTACGTTCGCCGGAGGTGACGTCCAGAAATTCTCAAACTGGGTTAAGGAGAGGGTCAGATACCCCCAGATTGCCATAGAAAATGGGATACAGGGGAAAGTATACATCGGATTCGTAGTGGAAAAGGATGGCACCGTAAGTACTGTACAGGTTCTGAGAAGTGTTGACAAATCGATCGATGATGAGGCAGTAAGGGTTGTTTTGTCCTCACCGAAATGGAAGCCTGGATACCAGAGAGGTCAACCGGTAAGGGTGAGGTTCTCGATTACAGTAAACTTCGCTCTCAATTAGCATGAAAAAACCTGCCACGCTCCTTATCTGCACTATACTATTCCTGCTTAACCTGGCCTGTCTTGCAGGCCAGGTTACCTTGAATGAAGCCGATATCGCAATAGCCCGCAAGGACTACAGGAGGGCCCTGGAGATATGCAGCTACCTTGAGAAGGAGTCAGGATCAACCCCTGAACTGAGCCTGAGAAAAGGCATAATCGAAGCTGCCATGAGCAATTTCCCCTCAGCCCTGGCATACCTTCTCGAAGCAGAAAAGGGAGGTGCAGGGAGCATAACTTCGGGACTGCTGATTGCCGAGTGCCACGAGGCCCTCGGGGATATAAAATCTGCATCGGCAAGATATGAGGAGCTCATACGGACCGACCGGTCCAACCTATATGTCATTAACAGTTACGCCCGGATGCTCATCAGCAACAGGATGTACAGCGATGCCATCAAATGGTGCCAGTTGCTTGTTGATTCGGTTCCCGGCAATCCGGTTTTCAGGAAGAACCTGGGCGGATGCTTCATCCAGGAAGGCATGGACGAGAGTGCCCTGATTCATCTGAGGGAATCATGGAATATGAACGACAGGGACCTGAATGTACTGGTCTCCCTGACCAACACCTGGCTAAGGCTTAAAATACCCGCAGCAGGGATACCTGTCACAACAGAAGCAATCCTGACACATATCGGCAATCCGATACCATACCGTTGTCATGGCAACCTTCTTTTTGCGCTTCAACAATTCGAAGCGTCTGCCACCGCCTATCTTGAAGCCTATAACCTGGGGGACACATCAGTAACCGTTGCCCGACAACTGGGATTTTCATACTTCGCCTCGAATCAATTCCGTGAAGCTATCCCCTACCTTATGATTTATTACCGTTCTGACACCGCCAACTATGAGGCGTCCTATTATCTTGGTGTAGCCATGTCGGCCTGGAGAATGAAAAACGAAGGCATTGAAATGCTCAGAAGAACAATAGATCTTATGACTCCCGACTCGGTAAGGATCGGGGCAATTCATGCATCCATCGGACAGGCATACAGCGATCAGAATCTTTACCCCAAAGCTATTGAATCTTACAGGAATGCACTCAGATATGCACCCGGTGAACCCGATTATCTGATCGGAATGGCAAGAGTGTATGACGGGAATAAAAACCTGAGCGAGGCCCTCGAATACTATGAAGCATATGATGCCCACCAGAATGAGATGATAAGGCGGCTGGCCGCATCAGGCAATATCAGTCCCGACAGCTTTGTTCTCTCTTTCCAGCACCAGCAGGCCAGGGAAAGGATAAAAAAGATTAAGGAAGAATTATTCTTAATGGGTGATATCAAGAAAATCAATTCCTAAATTTGCGGGGTATTACCCCGATGGAACTTGAACAAAGAATAGATGCATTCGCAAAGCTGGGATCGGTACTGACCGGTTCAGCTAAAGGATCACATACCGGCCTCTCGAACGGCATCATCCGGATTATTGATGACTATCATAAGCATAATCCGTGGTTTACACCTGAAAATGTCAGGAGGGCCGTGAAGGCTATCGGCGATGAGCTGACAGCAGATAACCTGACCACATGGACAAAAAGATACCCCGCGCTCGGGGAAGAGATGAACGCAAAGAATATTGCGGTAATTATGGCTGGCAACATACCTGCTGTCGGATTCCACGACCTGCTTTGTGTTCTGATTACCGGCAATCTTCTGCTGGTAAAGACGAGTTCAAAAGATGACCTCCTTCTAAGAGAGATCGTATCGGTTCTATGCAAAATTGAGCCCGGATTCGGAAGCTACGTTAGATTCATTGAAGGGAAACTTGAAGGTTTTGATGCTGTTATTGCCACAGGCAGTGATAACAGTGCCAGGTACTTTGAATACTATTTTGGCAGATATCCCCGCCTTATCAGGAAGAACAGGACAGGGATTGCACTGCTGACAGGCAGTGAAAGCCATGATGAGCTTGTGATGCTTGGTGAAGATGTGTTCTCCTACTTCGGGCTGGGTTGCAGGAATATCACCAAACTGTACATGCCGGAAGGTTACGACCTCACCAGGCTGTCGGGGGCCTGGCGCGAATATTCGGGATGCATGGATCACGGCAAATATGCATCAAACTACAGGTACCACAGGGCTGTACTAACAATTAACCACGAGAAATTCACCGATACGGGGTTTCTGCTTTTGAGAAGGGAACCTTCACTATTCTCGCCTGTAGCGGTGATTAATTACGAGGAGACTGACCCACACCTTTTCGGAGAAGTAGCTACGTCAATGTCTGACAGTATCCAGGTAATTACCGGAGCCGGACATACTCCTTTTGGTTTTGCACAGAAGCCCAAACTGTGGGACTACAGCGACAATATTGACACAATTGGTTTTCTCTTAAAATAATATTCGACCGGAAGTTTGTAATTTAAAAAATATTATCTTGCACCGTTTGAATTCTGCACATTATGGTTTACAGGTTTGTTGTTTTATCGGATGAGGATGATACGTTTGTAAGGGAATTCGAGTTTCTGGACAGTCAGACACTGATGGACTTTCACACCATTCTCCAGGAAGAGCTGGAGTTTGACAAGTCACAGATGGCTTCATTCTATCTTGCAACGGATAACTGGGAGAAGGAGGAGGAGTTTACCCTCTTCGACATGGGGGCAGGCTCATCGACGATGGATGACTCCATTCTTGAGGATATCATTTTCCGGAAGAACCAGAAGCTCATATATGTCTTTGACTTCTTCAACGAGAGAGGCCTCTTCATTGAATATACCGGAGAAACTCAGGAAATAGAAGGCCGGGAATATCCGGTTTGTACCAACTCCAAGGGTGTGCCTCCCAAACAGGTGGTATTCGGCAGCGGTTCAAGAAAGAAGTACAACAACCTGATAGTTGATGAAGAGGAGGAGGAACCCGAAATAGATGATCTTTACTTTACCTCTGATGACGAAGAATCCCTTCCTGGCTTCGAAAACATTGACACTATTGACGACTTCAGTGAATAGCTGACAGCGGCAGATCAACATCCGTTCATGAATACCCTTCTTGTTATTACCGGGCCGACGGCTTCAGGTAAGACTCTCGTTTCGGTTCAGCTGGCTGAAAGGCTGGGTTGTGACATCATTTCTGCCGATTCCCGCCAGTTCTACAGGGGCATGCCCATAGGCACAGCCTCTCCCACCGAAGATGATCTGAAAAGGGTTACCCATCATTTTACGGGTTTTCTTCCTCCCGACAGTTATTACAGCGCGAACATGTTCGAACAGGATGTCCTGAAAATCCTGCCCTCGCTGTTCAGCGAAAGGAATATTGTAATTATGACCGGCGGATCAGGACTATACATAAATGCAGTATGCAACGGCATTGACGATATTCCTGATGTCGATGCGGATATCAGGGAGAATTATGTCAGAAGGTACAGGGAAGAGGGAATCGAACCCCTCAGGAGAGAACTGAAGATTGTCGACCCGGTACACTATGAAAGAGTTGACCTCAGGAATCCCAGGAGAATATTAAGGGCACTTGAAGTGTTTGCCACGACCGGCAGGCCCTATTCCTCCTTTCTTACACGAACGATGCAGCCCCGTGAGTTCCGCATAATTAAAACAGGAGTGATGCCCGAAAGGAAACAGCTCTATTCAGCGATTGAGAAGAGAGTGGACCTGATGATAGAGGCAGGATTGGAACAGGAGGCTCGCAGTCTGTATCACCTCCGACACCTTAATGCACTACAAACTGTAGGCTACAGGGAACTATTTGAGTATTTCGACGGAAAAATTTCGTTTGACAGGGCCATTGAACTCATCAAGAGGAACACCAGACGCTATGCCAGGCGGCAGATATCATGGTGGTCGGGTGACGATTCAGTCAGATGGTTTGGTACTCCCGACTGTGATCAGTTCCACAACTATCTGACAAATGAGACCGGAATATTTTATCAGGGCTGAAGGTTTTTGATCCTGTCGATGGTTCCTGCCGGATCATCAGAAGCGAAGACCGTGGTGCCGGCTACCAGCACATCAACGCCCGAGAGAAGTAGTTTCCCGGCGTTGGTCATGTCAACACCGCCGTCAACCTGAATATACACCTGGTATCCTTTCTCATCTACCATCTGCCGCAGTTCGCTTATTCTGTCATAGCTTGTCGGTATCAGCTCCTGCCCTCCGTACCCCGGATTTACCGTCATTATAAGTACCAGGTCGACAATGGGAAGTATATCTTTTACCGAGGCCACTGGAGTGTGAGGGTTAAGTGCCACACCTGCCTTCATGCCGAGCCGCCTGATTTCGGAAACCGTCCGGTGAAGATGACACGATGATTCGAAATGAACCGTAAGGATATCTGCGCCGGCATCCCTGAACCTGGTAAGATAATCCTCGGGCCTTGAAATCATAAGATGGACGTCGAGGGGTTTGGTGGCAAATTTGTTAATGTAACGGATTACCGGAAACCCGAAGGAGATGTTCGGAACAAACACTCCATCCATTATATCGAGGTGGAACCAGTCTGCCGAACTCCTGTTCACCATTTCGATTTCTCGCTGGAGGTTTCCGAAATCGCATGCCAGCAGTGAGGGAGAAAGAAGATGTGCCATCCGGCTTTTTTTTGTAAATATAACCAATAACCCTTACCCGAGGTAGGTTTTCAGGATTTTGCACCTGGTAGTATACTGTATCCTTTTGATAGCCTTTTCCTTAATCTGGCGGACCCTTTCACGGGTCAGGCTCAGCTCCTCTCCTATCTCCTCGAGGGTGTAGGGGTGTTTCATGCCTATGCCGAAATAGAGTTTGAGCACCCTGGCCTCGCGCTGTGAGAGTGTTGCCAGGGCTCTTTCAATTTCGTAGGCAAGCGATTCATTTATCAGGGTCTTGTCAGGGCTTGTACCTTCAGTACTCTGCATGACATCGTACATGGTATTGTCATCCTCGGGGTTGATTGGTGCGTCCATGCTTACAGTGCGACTGTTGGTACGCAGGGCCTCCTTGACATCCTCGGGAGCCATCTCAAGCAGTGTAGCCAGTTCCTGTGCCGAAGGCTCCCTTTCGTACTCCTGTTCAAGACGGGCAAAAGCCTTATTTATCCTGTTAATGCAGCCAATCTTGTTAACCGGTAGCCTCACTATCCTCGACTGCTCAGCCAGTGCCTGTAAGATGGACTGCCTTATCCACCACACGGCATAGGAAATAAACTTGAATCCCCTGGTTTCATCAAATCGCTGGGCAGCTTTCATCAGCCCAAGGTTTCCCTCATTTATGAGGTCGGGCAGAGTCATCCCCTGGTTCTGATACTGCTTTGCCACTGATACCACGAATCTGAGGTTTGCTTTTACCAGTTTGGACAGGGCATCCTTGTCGCCCTTTCTTATCTTTCTGGCCAGAAGCACCTCCTCCTCGGGTGAGATCAGATCTACCTTGCCGATCTCCTGCAGATACTTGTCAAGCGAAGGAGTATCCCTGTTGGTGACCTGCTTGGTGATTTTCAACTGGCGCATAAAGCTTCAGATATTTTTGTCAGTGGTATCTGCAAACCGCGTAAAGCTCACAATTTTAATGATTTTTTATTACCTTTTCAAGTCTGAAAATTATTTTTTCGGTTTGTTGTACTTTTTTAGTACCTTTATGGCAGAATGTTTTGATTGATTTCCAGCCTTTTAATCAGTAGCCAATACTGAATGTGTGAATTATAGACATTTGCATTGTTTTTTGTTGTCAAATTTTCTTATCATTGCAACGATTTTCTGAATTGTGAATCAGTTAGAAGACTAGTGAAGGCTCATTTTCCAGATGCAGCCTGTGTTTCCAGGAAAATCAAGACCCGAATTTTTCCCAAATACAGAATAATATATGTTTGACATTCTTGAACTAAGTAAGAAGCTGGTACCTGAATTGAGGGATATTGCCAGAGACCTGAAAATCAATAAGGCCGATTCCCTCAAGAAACAGGATCTTATCTACAGGATACTCGATCAGCAAGCCATCAACATTACCGAAAAGAAAGCCTCCGAGAAAAAGCAGGCTGAAGGCCCCCGAAAGCCACAACACGAAAATGCACCTGTCAGGCAGGTTGATCATTCACAGCCCCGTAGTCAGAACAGGGAGATGCCCAGCCGCGACAAGAAAGATGACGCAGGCCCATCAAGGCAAAAGGAACAGCGTCAGTGGGACCGCAATAAACAAACAGCCGTTGACAACCGTAAAGAAAGCGGTGAGAGCAGAACTGAGAACAAGGCTAAGCCGGTGGAAACACACAGGACTAACGAAAGCAACTTTCGTGACAAGAACAGGCGCGGGAGACGGCCGAGGACCTTCAAACAGGAAAACAAGCCTGCCAGCGACCCTGTACCAGTCGTCACCCCTGATGAGAATCCTGACGAGCCGGTAACCCCGGTTGTCATCAACAATTCGGTTCCACCAGTGGTAATAACGGAAGAGGAAAAAGTTGTTCTTCAGTCGCAGGAGTTGCTGGAAGAAAAGCGAATGACAGATGACAGACCCCCGCTCCGGGAAGCTCCCGTTCAACAGGTTCACACCCCTGTCCCGGCAGTTGAGGAGAAGCAGGAAAAACAATATGACTTCGAGGGAATAGTATCAAACACCGGAGTTCTCGAAATAATGCCAGAGGGATATGGGTTTCTGAGGTCGCCGGACTATAACTATCTCAACTCACCCGATGACATTTACGTCTCACAATCCCAAATAAAGCATTTCGGGCTTAAGACCGGTGATTCGGTAAAGGGAACTATCAGGCCACCCAGAGAGGGCGAGAAGTACTTTCCGCTCATAAAAATAGAAGAGATTAACGGCAGAAGCCCTGACTATATACGCGACAGGGTGCCGTTCGATTACCTTACCCCTCTCTTCCCTGATGAGAAGTTTACCCTGTGCATGCCGGGAGAGGGTTCCCTTTCTGTCAGGATAGTGGATATGTTCTCCCCAATCGGCAAAGGACAGCGGGGACTGATAGTTGCCCAGCCAAAAACAGGGAAAACGGTTCTGCTGCAGGAGATAGCCAACGCCATCGCCAAGCATCATCCCGAAGTTTATCTCATGATACTGCTGATCGATGAGAGACCTGAGGAGGTTACCGACATGGCCCGCAATGTCAAGGCGGAGGTTATTGCTTCAACCTTCGATGAGCCTGCCGAAAGGCACGTAAGAGTTGCCAGTATCGTCCTCGAAAAGGCGAAAAGACTTGTTGAGTGCGGGCATGACGTGGTCATACTACTCGACTCCATAACACGTCTGGCCAGAGCCTTCAACACTATCGCTCCTGCTTCCGGAAAAGTACTTTCGGGCGGTGTTGACTCAAATGCTCTGCATAAACCAAAAAGATTCTTCGGAGCTGCCAGGAACATAGAAAACGGAGGTTCACTGACAATACTCGCAACTGCACTTACGGAGACCGGCTCAAAAATGGATGATGTAATCTTCGAGGAATTCAAGGGAACAGGCAACATGGAGCTTCAGCTTGACAGAAAGCTGTCAAACAGGAGGATCTTCCCCTCAATTGACATACCCGCTTCAAGCACCAGGCGGGAGGACCTTCTGCTAAACAAGAAGATAATGAACAAAATATGGATACTGAGGAACTATCTTTCTGACATGAATTCGGTGGAAGCTATGGAGTTCCTCCGCGACAGAATCCTTCAGACCAAATCAAATGAGGAGTTCCTTATCTCAATGAACGGAGAATAATTTTCAGTAACAATATTGTAAATCTTTTATTTATAAGATGATGAAGAAAAAATTTATCACATGCGACGGAAACCATGCTGCTTCTCACGTTGCCTATATGTTCAGTGAGGTAGCATGCATCTATCCAATCACTCCATCCTCAACCATGGCTGAACTGATTGATGAGTGGTCGGCAAATGGTCTGAAGAACATTTTCGGCGAGGAGGTCAGGGTGGTCGAAATGCAATCAGAAGCTGGCGCTGCCGGTGCAGTTCACGGATCATTGCAGTCGGGAGCCCTTACTTCAACCTTCACGGCTTCGCAGGGGTTACTGCTGATGATACCCAACATGTACAAGATGTCGGGTGAGCTCCTGCCTGCCGTATTTCATGTAAGTGCCAGAACCGTTGCCGCACATGCACTGTCGATCTTCGGCGACCATAGTGATGTGTATGCGACCAGGCAGACAGGTTTCGGACTGCTGGCAAGCGGCAGCGTCCAGGAGGTAATGGACCTGGCGGGTGTGGCCCACCTGTCAGCAATCAAGTCAAGAATCCCCTTCCTCCACTTCTTCGACGGCTTCAGAACATCTGCCGAAGTCCAGAAGATCGAAGCCATTGATATGGAGGATATGAAGAAGCTTCTCGACTGGGAAGCCGTTGAGAAATTCAGGAAGAATGCCCTTAACCCCTCACGACCGGTAACCAGGGGTACCGCACAGAATCCCGATATCTTCTTCCAGGCTAAAGAGTCGGTCAACATTTTCTATGAACCCCTTGCCGACATCGTAGCCTCATACATGGCTGAGATATCAAAACTGACCGGAAGGGAATATAAACCATTCACTTACTACGGATCACCCGATGCCGAGAATATTATTGTCGCGATGGGTTCCATCACAGATACTACTAAAGAGGCTATCGACTATCTGAGGGGAAAAGGCGAAAAGGTCGGGCTTATTTCGGTACATCTGTACCGTCCCTTCTCACCGAAATATTTCTTTGATGTTCTTCCGGCAACTGTGAAGAGAATATCGGTACTTGACCGTACGAAAGAGCCAGGGGCACCTGGAGAACCTCTTTATCTCGACATCAAGGAGATATTCTACAACAGGAAGGAGAGACCTCTCATTGTAGGTGGCAGGTATGGACTAAGTTCGAAGGATACCACCCCGGCGATGGTGCTGTCGGTATTTGAGAACCTCAAGATGAAGGAGCCCAAGAATCAGTTTACTGTCGGAATAGTGGATGACGTTACATTCAAGTCCCTTCCCCTCCTTCCGGAGATCAATATCAGCGGTGCCGGAACCTATTCAGCTAAATTCTACGGCCTCGGTTCCGACGGAACGGTCGGAGCCAACAAGAATTCGATCAAGATAATTGGCGATACCACCGACAAATACTGTCAGGCATATTTCGCATATGACTCAAAGAAATCGGGAGGTATTACCACTTCAAACCTCCGTTTCGGGGATAACCCGATAAGGTCACCCTACCTGGTAAACACTCCCGATTTTGTGGCATGTCATGTACCGGCTTATCTCGAGAAGTATGATATGCTGAAAGGACTTAAAAAGAAAGGAACCTTCCTGCTCAATTCAATATGGGATGTTGAGGAGACCAAGAAGCGGCTCCCCGACCATATGAAGAAATACATGGCGGAGAATGATATCGACTTCTACATCATCAATGCCACCCAAATCGCAGACGAGCTTGGCCTTGGCAATCGTACCAATACGATAATGCAGGCTGCCTTCTTCAAGGTTTCAGGAGTAATTCCCTACGACAAGGCCGTTAAGGAGATGAAGAAGGGTGTTGAGCATTCCTACGGCAAAAAGGGGGAAGAGGTTGTAAAGATGAACTTTGCTGCCATCGATCGCGGCGGCGATGTCACCCATGTAAAAATACCTGCGGAGTGGGCATCCCTGATGGTTACAAAGCAGAAGGATGACAGGGATATTCCCGAGTTCATCAGGGAGGTCATGGAACCCATAAACAGACTGAAAGGGGATGATCTGCCCGTCAGTGCCTTCAGGAACAGGGAAGATGGCACATTCCCGGCCGGAACCACAGCCTACGAGAAACGTGGTGTTGCCGTGTATGTTCCCGAATGGAATCCCGACAACTGCATTCAGTGCAACCAGTGTGCATATGTCTGCCCCCATGCAGCCATACGTCCCTTCCTGCTTACTGATGAAGAGGCTGCTGCAGCTCCTGCCGGAACCCGCACGATACAGGGTATCGGGGGAACCAAGGCTTATAAATTCAAGATACAGCTCTCCCTGTATGACTGTACAGGCTGCGGCAACTGTGCCGATGTATGCCCGTCGAAACAGAAGGCCCTGGTTATGATGCCATTCGAATCGCAACATGCCGAGGGTGAAAGATGGACCTACATGCACGAGAAGGTAGGCTATAAGGATACCGTCGTTGACAAGAGCGTGAATGTCAAGAATAGCCAGTTTGCCCAGCCGCTGTTTGAATTCTCGGGTGCCTGCGCAGGCTGCGGTGAAACACCCTATGTCAAGAACATCACCCAGCTCTTCGGTGACAGAATGGTTGTGGCAAATGCTACAGGCTGCTCTTCAATCTACGGAGGATCAGCCCCTGCAACACCCTATACATCAAATAGTAATGGTGAAGGACCCGCATGGGCCAACTCCCTGTTTGAGGATAACGCCGAATATGGATTTGGACTTGCAACAGGATCAAATCAGCTAAGGAAACGGATCGAACGCCTGATGAAAGAAGCTATCGGGGCCGGCAAACTCAAGCCTGAAACCAAAGCAGCATTCGAGGAGTGGCTTGCAAACATGAATGATGGCCCTGCCTCAAAGGCAGCCTCTGAAAAGGTTGTTGAAGCCTGCAGCAGGGACAAGTCCGATGTGGCAATAGAGATACTGGGCCTGAAGGATTACCTGTCAAAGAAATCTTTCTGGATCTTTGGTGGCGACGGTTGGGCCTATGATATAGGATATGGCGGACTCGATCACGTAATAGCTTCAGGAGCCGATGTCAACATACTCGTTCTCGATACCGAGGTCTACTCCAATACCGGCGGACAGGCTTCCAAATCGACCCCGGTGGGTGCAGTAGCGAAATTTGCCGCGGCAGGTAAACGGATCCGCAAGAAGGATCTCGGTCATATGGCTATGTCTTACGGTTACGTTTACGTTGCCCAGGTCTCCATCGGAGCCAGCCAGAGCCAGTACCTCAAGGCAATCAGGGAGGCCGAGTCATATCCCGGACCCTCACTGATAATAGCCTATGCACCATGTATCGCACATGGTCTCAGGGAAGGTATGGGCAAGACCCAGGCCCAGGGTGAATTTGCAGTCCAGTCGGGATACTGGCACCTCTACAGGTTCAACCCGCTGCTCGAGGCTGAGGGTAAGAATCCCTTCACACTCGACTCAAAGGAACCGGAGTGGAGCAAATTCCAGGACTTCCTGCACTCAGAAGTCCGTTACACATCCCTGATAAAGACCTTCCCCGAACAGGCCAAAGAGCTTTTCAAGGCCGCCGAGGAAAACGCAAAATGGAGATACCAGTCATACAGGAGACTGGCGGAAATGAAGTATTAGCAGTGTTGCTACATGCACTGATTGATAAGGAGGCTGCCCTTTTAAGGCAGCCTCTTTATCTTTTTTTATTAACTTTGTACCATATTTTGAACCTGGAAATGGGCAGGATACTGGCAATAGATTACGGCAGAAAAAGGTGCGGTGTAGCGGTGACCGATCCTGAAAGGATTATCGCCTCGCCCCTTACAACAGTAAGCACAGCCGAACTCGAAAAATTCCTGCTGGTCTACAACGATGAGGAAATCGTTGATGAATTTGTTGTCGGCTATCCCCGGCGACTGAACAATGAACCCAGCGAAGCTGTTAAATACATCGACCCCTTTCTTACGAGGTTGAAGAAAATGTTTCCAGGCAAGAAGATCAATCTTGTTGATGAGAGATTTTCCTCACAGTCGGCGATGCAGGCAATGATTGACGGAGGTGTAAAAAAAAACAGAAGGCGGGATAAAGCTATGGTCGACAGGATCAGTGCATCCATAATCCTGCAGACCTACTTGAATAGTTATAAAGTAAATTAACATGCAATGATATACCCGGTAGTTGTTTACGGACATCCGGTACTGAGAAAAGTTGCGCGCGACATAGACAGGGATTACCCTGGCCTTGACCCTCTTGTAAACGACCTTTTTGAAACCATGCATGCATCAGAAGGAGTTGGTCTTGCAGCACCCCAGATAGGTAAGTCTGTAAGGATCTTTGTCGTTGACGGGACACCACTTGCCGAGGATGATCCTGAAATGGATGGTTTCCGCATGGTTTTCATCAATGCCCGCATAACTGAGAAATCGGGTGAGATACTGCCCATGAACGAAGGCTGCCTGAGCATACCCAACATACGCGAAGAGGTTAACCGTGAATCATACCTGCGAATGACCTGGTACGATGATAAATGGGTCTTTCATGATGAGGTGTTCACAGGCTACAAGGCCAGGGTCATACAACATGAGTATGACCATCTCGACGGTGTGCTCTTTACCGACAAGGTAAGTCCCCTCAGGCGCAGGCTGCTGCAGCGTAAACTCAATGATATAAGCAAAGGGCGCTTCGAAGTGTCCTACAAAACAATCCTCCCCGGACAGAGAGTCAGATAAATTTCCTAACTTTATGCAGTCATCGCTGATTTCGTGCTGCATAAGGAGATTCCCTTCCTGAGGCTGATAGTCCCTTTATGTATTGGGATTATGGCAGCTTACCTGTCGGATCTGCCACAGTCTGCCGGGTTAGCACTCCTTATAGCCTCCTCATGCCTTCTGACTGTCTCGCTGGCAATTAATACGATTAAAGCCAATATCCTCTTTGGCATTGCAGCTTCATTATCATTGATATCACTGGGGTTCTTACTGTTAAGGATTGAGCTTATGATGCCTGATGTGCTTGAGGAGAGGGAAGCCATGTTTCTCTGCAGGGTCAAATCATTTCCCGAACGAAAACCCTCAAGCCACGCGATCATGGTCAGGCTTTGCGCTGAAATTGACCAGACAGGCAATCATCGTGAACTAAGAGGCGGACTCCTTATCTATCACTCATCACCCGATTCAGTTATGCCTCCCGTGATGCCTGGTGATCTCTTAATCATAACTGCCACCCCCCAGGAATTCAGGAACAGGGGTAATCCGTTTGAGTTTGACTACCGGCTGTTCATGCTTAAGAAGGGTGTCAGGTATTATGCCTTCACGAACCCCCATTCCCTTCTCAGCCATGTACCTGCTCCCCGTAGGAACCTGAGGGAGGCAGCCCTCGTAACAGGAAAAAGGATATCATTGCTTTACCCTTCACTGGGAATGCATGACTCCGGTTCGGCTCTTCTCTCGGCACTAACCCTTGGCCAGAAGGAAATGATTGATGATGATACCCGGGAGAGTTTTTCCAAGGCAGGGGTAATGCACGTAATGGCAGTATCGGGACTTCATGCTGGTATAATAAGCATGTTCATCTTTGCTGTTCTGTTCTTCCTGAGAGGAAAGCTGCTCATTGTCAGGGTCGGAATATCGGTTTTGTTTCTGTGGGGCTTTGCTTTTGTAACCGGACTATCACCCTCGGTGGTAAGGGCATCGCTGATGTTTACCTTCCTGCATACAGGGAAGCTGCTGCAAAGGCCGGTTAACAATATAAATACCATACTGGCTTCAGCGTTTCTGATGCTCATCCTGAAACCCTCCGACCTGACATCACTCAGCTTTCAACTCTCCTTCTCGGCCGTTTTGTTCATCTCAGGTTTCTACGGCAAGGCTGTATCGCTCTTCAGCTCAGGCTTTTGGTCTGTCGACAGGTTATGGCAATTGATTGTCGTTTCGCTTCTCGCTCAGCTAGGGACCATGCCCTTCACCCTGAACGCATTCGGCCGTTTCCCTCTATGGTTCCTGCCTGCCAACATAGTGATCATCCCCCTTGCCTCGCTGCTGATTGTGGGTGCTCTCCTGCTGATAATCATATCACCTTTCAATGGCCCTGCAGTGGTCCTGGCAGGACTCCTTAACCGTCTTGCTGACCTTGCTGCCGCGAGCGCATCATTTATTGCCTCCCTGCCGGGAAATGAGGGTCAGAACCTGGTACTTCCCTGGCCGGAGACAATCGCACTTCTGCTATTGGTATGGGCTGCCCTTAGAGTTCTGCTGGTAACCAGGGAAAAGAGGCTGTTGATCCCCGCAACTGCACTGCTTCTGCTCACAACTGTCGCAGGAGGCAGATACCATATGATCTCACTCACTTCTGAGCTGGTAGTTTATAATGAGTACGATGGCTTTTCTGTAGGCTTCAGGGAGGGTCACTCATTGTTACTGGTTACCGCATGCGGAGAGGAGAGCCAGGCTGCCTTACGTCATGCAGGAGCACTGGATCTTACGATCACTTATCAGTCACCCGTAAGTCTCCCGGTCAGGACCGACTTCTCAGGCAGGTCGATAATCATAGCTGACAAACCCGATTTGGAGATGGTGACAGTTTACAGCCCCGATATACTGATAACGGAGGAATTGCCCCATGATTTCGCATTTCCTGATGGGATGACCACAAGAGTAATAATTGTTACCTCCCGGAAACCCGACGTCTCAATGACAAACGAAATTTTATATGACAAATACCAAACTGCGGTTCATTACATTCAGTCAGATGGAGCCCTGGTGTTAAAATTCCCGAAAGCAGTAGCTAAAAGAGGAAATAAAGTTGATAATTCCGGAAGAAAAGCATTAATTTGACATATTATTACGAAGAGCACTCACTAAATGAGAATTGTTATTGCAGGAGCAGGAGAGGTTGGTACTCACCTGGCAAAGATGCTCGCAGCCGACAATCACGAGATCATTCTTATTGACCCGGAGGAAATGAGGCTTAAGCCGGTGGATGCCTCTGTTGATGTACTTACTTATCACGGATCAGCCACCTCCGTCAACATGCTGCGTGATGCCATTGGAAGGAAAACAGACCTCTTCATTGCCGTTGCACATTCGGAAGATACGAATATTACAGCTGCCATACTGGCTAAAAGGCTGGGGGCAGAAAAGACAGTAGCCCGGATCGATAACATGGAGTATCTTGAGGAGAGCACCAAGGAGTTCTTCCTTAGTCTGGGCATCGATTACATGATCTATCCCGAACTTATTGCGGCAAAAGAGGTTCTTGGTCTGCTTCACGTTACCGGAACAACTGAGTTCATGGAGTTTTCGGGTGGTAAATTGCTTCTGTACGTACAGAAGCTGGAAGAGAATGCGCCCATACTCAATAAAAGCCTCCAGGAGATTGCCGAGAGTTTCAGGACTCACCATTACAGGGCTGTTGCTATAAAGAGAAACGAGCAAACGATCATTCCCCGTGGAACCGAGATGTTCAGGGAGGGTGATCTGGCATTTGTTGTAAGTACTCCTGAAGGTATCGAGGAGATGATGCTCTTCTCAGGCAAGGAAAACTTTGAAGCAAAAAAAATAATGATACTGGGTGGCAGCAGGGTAGGAAAACATGTAGCCATGAACCTGCAGAGGGAGTGTGAGGTGAAACTGATAGACTTAGACCTTGAGCGGTGCCAGGTACTGGCCGACAGACTCGAGAACACACTCGTCATCAACGGTGATGGGAGAAATGCCGAACTGCTTGTAGAGGAAGGTATTATGAGGATGGATGCATTTGTGGCTGTTACAGGCAACTCCGAAACAAACATCCTCTCATGCCTGCTGGCCAAGAAGCTGGGGGTCAAGAAAACTATTGCTGAAGTTGAGAACATGGAATATATCAACCTTGCGGAAAATACAGGAATAGATACAATAATCAACAAGAAGATATCAGCTGCCAGCCGCATATTCATGCATACAACAAACCCCCATATCACAGAGATCAAGTGCATGACGGGTACCGATGCTGAGGCACTGGAGTTCCTGGTACCGGAGGGAGCACCTATTACCCGGGCACCTTTAAGGGAAATAGGCTTCCCGAAAGATGCGATTGTGGGTGGTGGCATTCGTAATGATATCCCTTTCATAGCCACGGGTGACACTAAAATCATGGCCGGTGACAGGGTATTGATCTTCGCCCTTCCTTCTGCAATGGAAAAGCTTCCCAAACTTTTCAGTTGAACTGATGATCAATTATCGTACGGTACTAAGAATTTTTGGTGCTCTTCTGATGCTTGAATCAGCAGCGATGACCCTTTCGCTGGTAGTATCGGTGATTTACCATGAGGAGCAGAGCCTTCCGATTTTCCTTGCTGCCATGGTTACTCTGGCCGCCGGGTTTACACTGCATATATTATTCAGAAAGAATGAGATTGCAGTCGGGCGTCGGGAAGGCTATATTATTGTGACAGGATCGTGGGTGTTGTTTTCAATCTTCGGCACTCTTCCTTTTTTATTCTCACACTCCATCCCTTCGGTAACAGATGCCTTCTTCGAAACAATGTCGGGTTTCACAACCACAGGGGCATCAGTACTCTCTGACATTGAAGCACTATCTCATGGTATTCTTTTCTGGAGAAGCATCACCCAATGGATGGGTGGTATGGGTATTGTCGTTCTTTCCCTTGCCGTTCTGAGTGAAATCAAGATCGGTAACTTCCAGTTGTTCGCTGCAGAGGTTCCGGGTGTTACCAAAGACAAACTCCACCCCAAGGTGAAGGAGACCGCAAAGAGGCTATGGGCCATCTATATGATCTTCACGCTGGCAGAGACACTGCTGCTGATGTTGGGGGGAATGTCGCCCTTCGATGCGGTATGCCATTCCTTCACCACAATGGCCACCGGAGGGTACAGCACAAAGAATGCCAGCATAGCTGCATTTGATTCACCCTATATCCATCTTGTAATAACACTGTTCATGTTCCTTGCCGGCATAAACTTTGCCCTTACCTACTTCCTGTTCATGGGTAAACCGGGAAAGCTTCTCAGGAATGATGAATTCAGGTTCTACTCTCTGGTTTGCATTTTCTTTACGGTGATTGTAAGCCTGTCGCTGTGGATTGTCAATGGAAATGAACCATTCAGAGCTTTCGTGGACGGAGCTTTCCAGGTTGTTTCGATAATCACCACCACCGGATTTGCCACTGCCAACTACGAACTCTGGGGACATTTTCTGATCCTCATCATTTTTATCCTCATGTTTACAGGAGGGTCAACCGGTTCAACCGGAGGCGGCATAAAGATGCTGCGGATAATGATACTTGCCCAGAACAGCAGACAGGAGCTTCACAGGCTTATACATCCTAACGCAGTCATACCCGTAAGAATCAACGGTAAGGCTATACAGCCCTCGCTGATTAACAACGTGCTGGCCTTTGTGGTCTTCTACTTTCTGGTTACCGCAGCCAGCGTTGTCATTATATCCTTCATGGGTTATGATGTCAGCACCTCCTTTGGTGCGGTAGCGGCTTCACTTGGTAATATCGGTCCGGGTATCGGCGATGTAGGACCGCTGGATAACTACGCTCACTTCCCGGCTTTCGGCAAATGGTTCCTCTCCTTTATTATGCTGATCGGACGACTTGAGCTCTTTACCGTGCTGATTCTCTTCTCGAGAACATTTTACAGGAACTGACCAGGTCATAATTCAAGGTTACCCAGGCCCTGTCTTACTATTACCGGTTCCTCACCGGTGCAGTCAACCACCGTAGAGGGTTCATTCCTGCCAAAGCCTCCGTCAACGACAATATCGGCGAAATCGCGGTACTTCTCGTAGATAAGCTCGGGATCGGTAGTGTATTCCACTATCTCGTCGTTGTCATGAATCGATGTGGTCATCATTGGCCTGCCCAGCTCCCTGACAAGCTCCAGGGCGATGCTGTTGTCAGGTATCCTGATGCCAACGGTTTTCTTCCTGTTCCTGAACATCCCCGGAATCCTGCTGTTCGCCTTTACAATAAATGTGAACGGTCCCGGCAGGTTCCTCTTCAGAAGCTTGAAGATATTATTGTCGCGGACTACCGTATAACTGGCCAGCTGGCTCATGTCATGGAAAATTATTGACATGTCGGGATTGTCAGGATTAAGGCCCTTGAAGCGGGCAATCTTCTCTATTGCCCTGGTTGCATTTATATCACACCCCATTGCATAAACGGTGTCGGTGGGGTAAATGATCACGCCCCCCTGCTCGAGGATATCCACCACCTTGCGAATCTGACGCGGATTTGGGTTCTCGCTGTATATCTTTAAGAGCATACCGTAAAAAAGAAGGGTAAGCTACTCATATCGCACCGCTACAACCGCCTACCCTTGCTACCTTCCGATCCTGGGGGAGTTCAGCAGGAGCTGGTCGTATGAGACTTACCCCGTGCAAAAATAGTAAATATAGTCGTTGCGCCAAAACAATCGGGCAGCATATTTATCTGACCAATTTGGATTATCTTTGCCTGTAACCCCCGTCAGACCATTGACAGGGGAACATAATAGTAATGAAATCCGGAACCAATGGACCTTTCTGTCATCGTGCCCGTCTACAATGAAGAAGAATCCCTTCCCGAACTCGAAAAATGGATAGCAGATGTCTGCACCAGGAACAATATCAGCTACGAGGCGATATTCGTCGATGACGGCAGTTCTGACTCATCGTGGAAGGTAATAGGCGCTCTTGGCGCATCCAATCCCGCCGTTAAGGGGATAAGGTTCAGAAGAAACTATGGCAAGGCGGCAGCCCTCCATACCGGATTTTCTGCAGCAGAGGGGGAAATTGTGATAACAATGGATGCGGACCTCCAGGACAGTCCCGACGAAATTCCCTCCCTGATGAAGATGATAACCGGGGATGACTATGACATGGTCTCGGGATGGAAGAAAAAAAGGCATGACCCCTTTATCAAGAGGATAACCAGCAGGTTCTACAACCGTACGGCAAGATGGTCATCGGGGATAAGGCTCCACGATTTCAACTGCGGGCTGAAAGCCTATCGCAGGGAGGTGGTAAAAAGCATTGAGGTTTACGGTGAGATGCACCGTTACATTCCGATGCTTGCCAGGGAGGCCGGCTTCAGGAAGATAGGTGAAAAAGTGGTGGAACACAGGGCACGCAGGTACGGAGTCACCAAATATGGCCTCGACAGGTTCATGAAAGGTTACCTCGACCTGCTTACAATAGGTTTCATTACACGGTTCGGAAAAAGCCCTATGCACCTTTTCGGTTCCCTGGGAACCCTTATGTTCATTATTGGTTTTGCCATGGCCGTGATAGTCGGGGCAAAAAAAATATACTATGTCACACACGGAATGAGGGCGCCACTGGTGACAGACAGCCCCTATTTCTTCATTGCCCTGGCGGCAATGATCATAGGATCCTTCCTCTTCCTTACGGGGTTCCTGGGTGAACTGGTCAACAGAAACTCTTCCGAAAGGAACAGTTATCTCACAAAAGAGACCGTGAATATTTAGTCAAGCCTTAAGAACGCATTTTTTCTGATAAATTGGAAGAAGGATAAAATCAGGGCACGGAAATCCAAAGATATGATCGAAGACAAAAAGAATTGCTTTGCGGATTCCCTTGAGTTTCT
>JAVEWX010000045.1:0-20680 GCA_034004335.1 Bacteroidales bacterium
TTGTTCTTTGGTTAGTTTGGAAAAGAAAAGGTGAAGAGACAAAAATAAGAATATCCTGATTAGTTGTACCCGGCAAAACGGGTGCTACTGGTAACTTTATGAGTCAGATCCGGCCCGGAAATCATTCATAGCACTGTTAATCTGTTGCTTACGGTAAAAATGTTGTATAGCATCTCACTCTCCCGAATAGAATACCCTGAAGATGAAATCAGCATGCGGAATGGCTTCCCTGAAGAGCCTCTCTCTTTCTCCGGTCACAACAGGCATTATCCTTCCGATGTCAAAAGTGCCTGCCCTGTCTCTGAAGGCATCGGCAAGATTAGCGGCGACGGTAAGATCATTGCATTTCCCCAGCAATGAACCAAGAACATCGAGCCGCTCATAAATTTTATCGAAGTGCCCCGGATTGTAATCACTGAAGAATCTAACCTGGTAGAGAAGGTCCTTGGTACGCTTCCTGAACTCATGGATATTAGATGGGTCCATGGTTTCTGCCGCCATCCTGTATGCTTCTTCAGCTCTCAGGAAGGAGTTCCATAGCCCGTCAAGAAGTGTTTCCCTTGTTACCTGCCTGAGGTTGAGGAATCCTATCCGGTACCAGGCTCTTCTGAGCCTCCCTGTCGCATCGCGCGACACTTCCGCCAGGCTCTGTAGGGTATCCCTTTCATTATGGGCATCACGGGCTATATGCCTGAACCAGCCTCTCAACTCCCTGTCAAACACATCAGGCGCCTTCCTGGCAAGCATCTTCAGGGTTTTGTTCAGAACGTCCGACTCGCGGAAGGGACTGAAAAGCAAAGATATGTCCCTCAATGCACAATTTTCCCTCTTATAGAACAGCACCCCGGGTGCCGCCTTCAGTAATTTCAGAATAGCCCTTGACCTCTTCATGTTAACCCTGATGTCGTGCACACCATCGGGGGAGGGAGTACCCTCTCCGGGGATCATGGCCTCACTTTCCCCCAGGAGCGACTGAAGCACCTTCCTCAGATGCCTGCCCGGAGATTCAGTCAGGGCCTCCGACTCCGCGGGGGAAAGAGGACTCTTTAATGGCATCTTTATTGATAATAATCGAGACCCAGCCTTGCCACTGTTTCAGGATGTGGTCTGGATGTCTGTTCATCCCATCCCCTGTCCTGGTAATATTTGGCAACCAGGCCTGCAAAGCTCTCCCTGTCCACAACGGCACCTGCCGCAGAACCCCGGGTAAAAGGCTCGGTGAAGAACCTTTCGGGAAGGATGTCATCCTCGCTTGTGAAACCCTCCCTGCAATTGAACAGCTTCTCGAGATTGTAAATCCTTTCTCCTGCTTCAAGAAACTCCTGTTCTGTCCATTCAAGCCCGGTGATAGCACTCAGGAAATGCCTGTAGTGAAGGTCATTCCGGAACCACGAGGAGGCAAAGCTGCAGGTTCCCAGCGAATCGCGGAGAGCCATGTTATCCTGGGCCGTTTTGCTTCCTCCGGCAAGGTGGCAGGCTCCCCTGTTTGACATTGTGTATGTTATGCCATAGCTGTTTGGCGATTTGTGCACGTTCCAGGCTGCAAGCTCATGCCCCTTGACATGGATTGCGAAAACTTCAGAGCCCTTCCCTATATCCCTGGCCAGAAACTTCACACCTCTGGCCGCCTTGTCTCCGACACCCTGACGATAGGCCATCTTTTTTAGCATAGCCAGGGTACCGTCGACACTGCTCCACTTAAGGTCAATGCCATCGAGATATTTCCTTTCGATGAGACCCTTCTCATAACACTCCATCAGGAAACCAATTACATTACCTGCAGAGATTATGTCGATGCCGTAATCATCCCCGTCATATATGCATTTCTGCATACCTGCATTGTCTGATATCAACAGGTTTGACCCCAGCATTGTACCTGTCTCATACTCAGGCCCGTCATGCACTGGAGTATAATAAGCACCCTTGGCGATGCCACTCTTCTTGCAGGCGAGCGGACAGGTAAAGCATGCGAAGTCTCTTTTCCAGACGGCTTCCCGGTTCACCTGCGTGCCTATCTCCCTGATTTCCTCAAAGGTACCCTCCCTGTAATTCCTGACTGCCATTGTCCCGTTACGGCTGCTGCTCTCCAGAAAGTCGGCCGTACCCCCGCTCCTCCAGCGCTTCACACTGTCATCAGGCCGGGCAAAGGCCTGTCGCGACATCTCAATAAGCTCCAGCAGCCTGGCTTGATCGGCCACGGGGGGCATCCCGGTTCCCCTTACGGCTATAGCTTTAAGATTCTTGGAACCCATTACGCAACCTGTGCCACCGCGCCCGGCTGCTCTTGCAGCAGTGTTAATTACGCAGGCCATGGGTACCAGATTCTCACCGGCAGGACCAATATAGCATGATTCAAACCTCCTGTCCCCAAGATCCTTAATGAATTCAACATCGAACCTGTCAGTGGTCATCCCCCAGTATTTTGAGGCATCCCTTATTTCTACCCTGTCGTCCTCTATGAAAATATATACCGGCCTCCTGGCCTTTCCGGTAACCAGCAGGCCGTCGTACCCGGCGAACCTCAGTTCCGGGCCGAAGAAGCCGCCCATATTCGAATATGCGATGCCTGACGAGTATTTGTAAAGAGGCCTAACAGGGGTCGTCCTTGGCGATTTGGTTACGATACATGTCCTCGATGAGTTAGGTATCGGCAAACCGCTAAAAGGCCCCGGCATAAACAGCAATACATTTGAAGGGGAAAGGGGATTAAGCCCGGGGTTTGTTATCCTGTCGGTAAGGATCTTCATTCCAAGGCCACGCCCTCCGATAAATCGTTTCAAATCCTCATCAGGAATGGTGACAACACTTATCTTACGGTTTGTAAGGTTTATGTCGAGTAGTTTTCCGTAATATCCGTTCATGGCAGTTCCCTGTTACAGAGTTATGGATTCGGTTTCATAAAATAGTCTGATAAGGCTCTCCGCAATCTGATCAGGGGTCCTGTTTCTAAGGTCGTCACCCAGGTCATACTCCCTGAAGCTTAGCGCCCCATAGGGGCAGTATCTTACACAGGCCGGATCACCACCGCATAATGTACAGATCCTTTCAGGTTTACCGGTACCCCTATTCTGTGCTATAATTCCGCCGCGTGTGGCAGCACAGGCGTCAGCACAAGAGCCGCAGCCTATGCATCGGTCATAGTCACATTTTATTGTGTGGAGATCGGGATCGCGATACAGGGCTCTCCTGCCGGTCCGTGGGTCCTGCTCTATGGGGCAGGCTTGTATGCAGGGTGCATCATCGCAGAGAAAACAGGTTACCGGAACATCAACATCGGGATTGTAGTGCCATACCCTGATGTTTGATCTTTCAGGATTGCCCAGCCCGTTCATCACCGTTCCCGCTACATTTACCCTGTTATTTACCGATGAACAAACCGTTTCGCATGTCCGGCAGCCGGTACACCTGGTAAAATCAACGAATATGGCCTTAACCGTTGAAGGTCCTGAGACCCGGGCCGCAATTAATCCAATGCCCCTGAACATGGCAAGAGCACCTGCCCCGGCTGCCACATTCCTCACAAATGCCCTTCTCGAATGCAATCTGTTTTCTGACATCTCCTGTTAATTAATTCGTTACAAGTATTCAAATTAAATAAATTTGTTGATTACCCTTAGCGGAAATATACTCAATTATCCTGAAAAATAGATACTTTTGTTCATACAACCTGGTTCTATGGCAAATAAGGTTCCAACCAAACAAAGAATAGGAATACTAACGGCAGGAGGCGATTGTCCCGGGATAAACGCCGCCATCAGGGGGGTGGGCAAGACTGCCATCCTGAAATACAACATGCAGGTAATCGGGATATCCGATGGCTTTACGGGACTGATAAACAAGGAGTATATCGACCTGACCGAGAAAAGTCTCTCCGGGATTCTCACTCTCGGAGGAACTATCCTGGGAACCTCAAGGGAAAAACCATATAAGGGTAATGATAAGAAAAAACCGGACCTTCGCAAGCCTCTTCTTATTAAGGAACATTACGAGCAGATGAAGCTCGACTGCCTTGTTTGCATTGGCGGAAACGGCACAATGAAAACTGCCGGTCTGCTGGCCGGTGAGGGTCTGAACGTAATAGGCATCCCCAAAACCATCGATAACGATGTATGGGGAACCGATAAGACTTTCGGCTTCGATTCGGCGGTGAACATCGCAACTGAAGCCATCGACCGTCTTCACTCCACAGCCAACTCCCATAAAAGGATAATGATCATAGAACTTATGGGACACAATGCCGGATGGATTACCCTTTTTGCAGGAATTGCCGGTGGAGGAGATGTAATACTGATCCCGGAAATTGACTATTATGAAGAGAAGGTGGCAGAGTATCTTCTTAAGAGGGCCGGTGAGAATAAGGAGTATTCAATCGTTGTTGTGGCCGAAGGAATAAGGGTGCAGGGCAAAGAGCGTTCGGCAGCAGGTTATATTTCGAAGGTGATTGGGGAACTCACTGGACTGGAAACCAGGCAAACGGTACTGGGTTACATCCAGCGCGGGGGAACCCCCTCACCAATGGACAGGGTGCTTGCCACAAGATACGGGTCGGCAGCAGCAGACCTGATAGCCCGCAAAGAGTATGGCAGGATGGTAGCCCTCCGCAACAATGAGATTACCAGTGTCCCGCTTGACCAGGTTGCAGGTAAAACAAGGCTCGTTGATCCGGATCACCCTCTGGTGGAAAAGGCAAAGAGCATGGGCACCAGTTTCGGAAACTGATACATTAATTTTCTAGACCTGACTTTAACAATTATCGTAGTATGAAAAAGGTGATATTTGTAAGGCACGGAAAAGCAGAAGACTCAGGCTCAGCCAGAAATGATTTCCAGCGATCCCTGACCCCCCGGGGAAAGGAGATTTCGGCCCGGATGGCTGACAAACTGGCCGCCAGGGAAAAGGGGGACATGGTTATTATAACCAGTCCGGCCTTCAGGGCCCTGGAAACAGCTGTAATCTTCGCCACCGGACTGAACATCTCCTGCGACGACATACGCATGCGTGAGACAATCTACGGCTCATTCACGGCAGACAGGTTATTTCATCTGCTGAATGAGATAGCTGACACAGTGCACACAGTAGTTCTTTTCGGCCATAATCCATCCTTCACATTGGTAGTGAACCATCTCTCGGGCACCGACAGCAGGTTCATGCCTAAAAGCGGTGTCGCATGCATAGAATTTAACACTGACAGGTGGGCCTCCGTTCCAAAAGCCGGCTCAAAACTATCATATTTCCTTAACCCCGATGGTACCGACGACTAGGAGCTATACTCCAAAGGAGGTCAGCTGGCTCTGGTTCAATGAGAGGCTGCTTAGTGAAGCTGAGGACGAAACAGTACCCCTTGCCGAACGATTCAGGTTCCTGGGTATTTACTCAAACAACCTCGACGAATACTTCAGGGTCAGGGTGGCAACCCTCAAACGATTGTCCACCCTGGGTCCTAAATCAGTAAAGGTTCTGGGATATGATGCCGCATCAACTCTGAAGGAGGTCCAGGATATCGTACTTATCCAGCGAAAAAGGTTTGACAGGATATTCAGCCAGCTTGTCAGGGAGCTTGCCCGCCACGACATTGTCTTTGTTAACGAAACACAGCTGAATGCGGAACAGGCACGTTTTGTCTCCGATTATTTCCGCAGGGAGGTCAGAACACACCTCATGCCTTTCATGATCGAAGAAGGATCTCCTATCCCCGACCTGAAGGACGACTCCATCTATTTTGCCATATGCCTCGCGAGAAAAAAGCCCGGGAAAAGAAGGTACAGCCTCCTCGAAATACCCTCATCCATACTCCCGAGGATAGTAGCACTGCCACCCGGCAAGAAGCGTAACTGTCTGATGTTCATTGACGACATTATCAGGTTCGGACTGAAGGAGCTATTCTTTCTTTTCGAATTTGATGAAATATCGGCATACACCATCAAGGTAACAAAGGATGCTGAACTCGACATAGTTGATGACATCTCCGAGACATACATAGAAAATATTACAAGAAGCCTTCAACTGAGAAAGAAGGGACCTCCGGTCAGGTTCATATATGACCGTGAGATACCCGCCGATCTGCTGAGGACAATTACCAGGAAGCTTAACATCGGTAAAAATGACGTGGTAATGGACGGAACCCGCTACCACAACCTGAAGGACCTTATGAAGCTCCAGAATCTGGGGAATCCTGAGTTCTACTACGAGACCTATGATAATATCAGGCACCCCGAACTTGAACCGGGCAAAAGCATCCTGTCAGCGATGTGGAAGAAGGATATCCTACTATTCTTTCCCTATCACTCTTTCGACTATATCATCGACCTTCTCAGGGAAGCTTCCATAGACCCGTTGGTGAAATCGATCGAGATAACTCTCTACAGGCTCGCCCGGAATTCGTCGGTAATAAATGCCCTGCTAAATGCGGTTCGCAATGGGAAGACTGTGACAACCGTACTTGAACTGCAGGCCAGGTTCGATGAAGAGGCTAATATCTACTGGGGAAACAGGCTCCTCGAAGAGGGGGTAAGGGTTATATATGGTGTGCCCGGACTAAAGGTACATGCCAAGCTGTGCCTTATAACCCGTGAAAAGGATGGCTCAACACAGAGGTATGCCTGCGTGGGAACAGGTAATTTCAATGAGGAGACAGCCAGGGTTTACACCGATCATATTCTTCTTACCTCCGACAAAAAAATCACCAATGAGGTGCTCAAAGTCTTTAACTTCTTCAATGCCAACTACAAGAAGGATAATTTCTACCACCTTGTGCTCTCCCCGTTCTACCTCAGAAACAAGATCTCACTTCTTATCGATAACGAGATAAAAAATGCAAAGGCAGGAAGGAAGGCATTCATATACATGAAGCTTAACAATATTACCGACAATGAGATTATTGAGCATCTTTATGAAGCCTCCGGCGCCGGCGTTGACATACGGCTTATGGTCAGGGGAATGATATCGGTGGTACCCGGATTGAAGGGGATCAGTGAAAACATAAGGGCAACAGGAATTGTTGACAGGTACCTCGAACATACCAGGTTCATGATATTCTGCAATGATGGTAAGGAAGAGTGCTTCATAAGCTCCTCTGACCTGATGACACGAAACATTGAGCGACGTATAGAGGTCACCTGCCCGATATGGGACCCCGCCCTCAGGAAAGAGCTCAGGGACCTGTTCCGCATACAGTGGCGCGACAACGTCAAGGCAAGGGTGATATCTGCAAAAGGTGTCAACAAGATAGTTAAGAACACCCATGAATACAACAGGTCGCAGGTAACGGTGAGGGAGTACCTTAAAAACAATAAGCCCGGAGAATCCTCCCCGGGCAGATAAAAAAATATACCGGCAAAGAACCGTTAGTCCTGCTTCTCCATAAGCCAGGCTATGATCTTCTCCGACCCGGGCTTCTCCCTGGGCTGAATAACCATGTCGAGGTTGCCCTTCTCATCAATCAGGTATTTCTGGAAGTTCCATGTTACCTCCGAGTCGGTCACTCCGTTTCTCTCTTTCGATGTAAGCCACTGGTATAACGGATGCATGTCCTTCCCCTTAACCGATATCTTGCTCATCATAGGGAAGGTTACTCCATAGTTCTCTGAGCAGAATGCCTGTATCTCCTCGTTGCTGCCGGGTTCCTGGTTCATGAAATTATTGGCCGGGAAACCGATAATGACAAAATCGCCGGCACCTCCGTAGTCGCGGTAGAGTTGTTCCAGCTCCTCATACTGCGGTGTGAGTCCGCATTTCGATGCAGTGTTTACCACCATCACCTTCTTGCCTTTCAGAGTACTGAAGTCAAATGTTTTCCCGTCAATCATTTCTACACTGAACGAGTAAAACGCTGATTCATTCTGACCACTCACCGGTATTGCCAGTGAAAGTATCAAGCCTGATAATAAAAATCTGTTCATATTTCCTTAGTCTGTTTTTGATTTCCTGTTTACAGGACTTAAGAGATCAGGTCTCCCCTGCCCTTCTCAATTAAAACAAACCGGAACTGGAAATGTTGACCGGAAATCGAAAATCATACCTTCAATTTTCCCTTCGATTCCTCAAATCCGCTCCTTAAATGAAGGTCGTGCTGAGGGAATGGAATCTCAACATCATTTTCCCGGAACTTCTCAAAGATGGCGTAATAAAGCTGACTTTTGAGAATCGAGGGTTTGTTGCTGTAGTCTTGCGTCCATACCGTCAGAATGAAATTGAGGCTGCTGTCACCAAACTCGTCAAAAAGTACATCGGGAGGAGGATCACTTAACACACCATCATTCGCTGCCGCCACCTCCAACAATATCTTCCTGATCTTCTCAGGATCTTCTTTATAGGCCACACCCACCGGAAACCTGAACCGCACCTTGCGGTCGTCGAGACTCCAGTTAATGACCGTTGAGTTAATGAAGTCAGAATTTGGAACTACCACCGAAATATTGTCATTGGTCAGTATGGTAGTTGCCCTTGCAGATATCTTTACAATGCTACCCGCGATTTCGCCTACCTCTACCCTGTCGCCTACTTTAATAGGCCTTTCAAATAGGATGATAATGCCACTTATGAAGTTATTGGTTATGTTCTGCAGACCAAAGCCAATACCGACACCCAATGCACCCATAAGTATCCCCAGGGCGCTGAGATCTATTCCCGACGACTGAAATATAATGATCAGTCCGGTAATAACAGCAGGTATCTTACTATGGTCGCTATTGACTGACCGATGCCGGGATCAATACCATACCTGGGAAAAATCCTTGAAACCAGGAGCTTTCTGATTTTTGCCGTAAGCCAGAATAGCAGAAACAGGGAGATGAGAAGAATTACCAGCTTGTCAATGGTGAAGACATTGGAACCCAGGCTAAAAATCTCCTTACCCCATAGACTCTTCAACCATTCAAAAAAATCGCCGGCATTAGTCATAACATATTCAGCTTTAAATCTATTACCCTTATTTAAGCTCCAGGCTGCCCTTAATGATTATTGACATCGGCACAGACATACCCATTCCTGTAATCTCCACATTGCCTTCTCCCTGTACCGACGACTCATATTTTACCAGCACACCTTCATTGCCATCAAACCATATTGTCTCCGTACCTTTGAATGGTATCAACATGTATACGTCCATACCCTGCGTATTTGCCTTTACCGACCTGGTTCCTTCAATAACTGAGTTGATCTGCATACAGTTACGGCCCCCGATGGTTGCATAGCCGGTAAATGTATTGTTGCCCCGGGTGATGGTAACCATATCAGATACCTGGGTTTTTACCGATGATGTGTCGGTTGATGTCCACACATCACCGGGACTGATCTCTTTACGTGCAAACACCGGGAACATTTCCTGGAACATCGCGGCCAGATCGCCGGCACTGGTAAGCCCGTCACCAAACCTGATCGTTGAGGCTGTGCCAAGGGAAATGATTTTGCCGTTGGGTTCAACTGACATCCTGAACTCTTTCCCTTTGAGTCTGAAGTCAGTGTTCGAGTCATCCATCATGCTGTTTACCGACATCCCGGCGGTATCAATGACAATGTCAAAACTCACGGATCCTGATTCTGCAATGGCATTTTTTGCCGTGAAGCCAATCAGTGAGTTAGTCAATACCGAGACCGATTGGCCCTGAATATCCATATACTGGTCGGTAGATGTCTTCTGTACATAACCGTAACCGGAAGAAGAAGCCATTCTGTACTCAAGCAGTGGAGACTTTGAGGATGCAGACCGGGATGCTCCGGATGATGAACAGGAACAAATAATAGCCGCAATTAGCAGGGGACTTGTGATAGCCAAAGCCCTGGCGAATGTAATCTGTAGTTTTTTCATTATAATGGTTATTTTATGAACATACCAGCGATAAGGAAAGTCTAAATTTAAGTAATTCATGGTAATTGACAGTGCTATGCTTTGCAAATTCTCAAACTAATCCTATTTTTGCGGTGCCCAAAAAAGGGCCTTCGGGGTATAGCGCAGCCCGGTTAGCGCATCTGGTTTGGGACCAGAGGGCCGCAGGTTCGAATCCTGCTACCCCGACAAAAGAAAAAGCCCCGGGACCGCAAGGTTCCGGGGTTTATTAATTTTACGGAGCGACAGGAGCTTGCTCCTGTAAGCGAAGAAAAATTTATAAATCCGGTAGTTGAGCGAAGCGAAACTGCCGGGCTTTTTCTTTTTAGTCAACCCCTCCCCAGGATCACCGAAGGTAATCCTGTTTCCGACCTTTTGGGAGGAAATCACCAGGATCACCGAAGGTAATCCTGCTACTGATTTTTTATCACACCTTGGCTAATTGATCCAATAAAAAAAATATTACTTTTGATCTGCTGACTCCCCAAACGGAGAAATAATATTATGCCCTTCGATTCTCAAACCAAAAACCCAGTCATATGAAACAAATCTACTCTATCGTGCTCTCTATTCTGATCACACTCTCTGTCAACGGCCAGTGGACCCAGCTTACCGATCCCCTGCTGAGCGGAGTGAAATCGAGTGGAGCAGTCTATACAGGAACAACCTTCCTGGTTACAACCCAAAGCGGTGTGTTCCGCTCAACAGACAACGGCATAACATGGACAATGGCAAATACCGGGCTTGATACCGCCAATACAGAAGTCAGGGACCTGGCATTTGTAAGCTCACGCAGCGAAATATGGCTGACTGCATCAAACGGTCTCTTTAAATCAACCAACCAGGGCACCTCATGGTCAAGGGTCCAGCCTTCAGGACTTCCTTCAGATATCTGGTTCGATGACATTGGAACCATAGGCTCGAGACTGGTCGTCATGTACTCATACTGGGATAATATGCTGTCGAAACAGGTAATACGCCTTGGCTATACCGATAACGGCACAGAATGGACCCCCGGAGCATTGCTTACATACGACTGGGACTCATACTGCTCAATGATATTCAATGACAACGACAAGAATCTTTACCTCTCTGAAAATTCCAATATCGGCGCCGTCGACAGATACTGGTCAACATCGAACGGTACCACCCTGCAGCAGGTAGTACTGACGGGACTTGACCCGAACCCGGATATTAACGACAGGAGCCTCTCCGTTGATCCCTCGGGAGATAACCTGTTCTACACCGATGAAAATTCAGGGAAGATATACAGGTATAACCCAGGCGAGAACAGGTGGGACCTCAAAATGAATGGAATATCCCTTGAAAACCACACCCTGGGCATGGTGTTCAAGGCACATTCACTAACAGGCAGACTCTTCTGTACTGCACTGTTCGTTAGCCCGGAACCAGAATCAACCCTTGTAATGAAATTTTTCACATCGACCGATAACGGTGAGAACTGGGTAGTGGTTCCCAACCCGGGAGTGACCTATCCGCTTTTCGAAAAATGGATATTACAGATAGGCTCAGGAAGGCTGATAGGCGAAGATTTCAACTCGAACCTCTCCTATTCCGATGACAACGGGCAAACATGGATTGTGTCAACAGGTATCCAGGCAGGAGAATTTGACAGGTTCATAAGCCTGGCCAACGGCAGCCTTTATGCAGTGACGAACTCCCAAACGACAGGTATAATCAAATCGACTGATAACGGTAGTACCTGGACCCCCCAGAACGGTAACCTTCCAAATTTCCAGGGCATTTACTTAATCGACGGGATAGTTCAAGGGGGAAATTACATCTACGTAACAGCTGCAGAAGATCCATTCACTGAAAAACCATACCTATTTCTTAGCACCGACCTGGCGGAGACATGGACGAAGCTTGCCAGTGCCCCCGACTCTTCTACTATCAAGTTTGTCGGCATGAATGGTATCTGGCCCATCTACTTCTTTAGCGATGACGATGGAAATGGTACCTACCAGTTTACGAAGGATGCCGGAACCACATGGATAAATGTCAGCCCTGCAATCAACGGACTAGGTCTTGATGAGGTCCAGGGATTGAGAGGCAACGGCAACCTAGGCATGCTGATCCTTTTCGGGTATAAATCGGGCAGGACGAGAGTATACCTATCCGCCAATGACGGCGGAAGCTTCACCGACATCACTACCAACCTCGATTTCCTGCCATATGAACTCCTCCGGGGAGCCCACGCAGACTGGGACGACCCTGTAAGGATAGTATCGACATTCAGACAGGATGGCGCAGAATTCCTGGTCGCTGCCATTGACTACGGAGTCATGCCCAATGAGATTATCTTCCTGAAACTGAACTCAACCAAGGACGAGTGGATCAAAGTATCAACAACTGGCCTGCCTTTTAGTTACCAGATGAATAGTTACCGCCTTGCACACAGAGGAGGAGTCTACTACTTCATCTCCTCGGTAGCTGTCTATGCCAGTGTTAACAATGGTGCAGCATGGAAGCCCATATGGAACAATGAGGGATATCCCGGAGGATCATGGCCGGGATCGTGGGCTATGAACAACTACGGGTCCTATTTTGGCACTGTGGGTGCAGGCATATGGAGAGCCCAGCTGACAACACCCACAATAAACACCCTGCCGGCAACGGCAATCACCGATACTACTGCCGCCAGTGGTATGGAGCTGATATCGACAGGCGGACTACCCTTCGGAGGCAAGGGGATAGTATGGTCACTGATGCCTGGCCCGACCACTGCTGACAACGTACACTTTATCGATGATACCTGGGCGGGCTTCACCGATACTCTCCGTCCGCTTATCCCGAACACCACATATTACGCCAGATCATTCGTGTTCAGTCCGATGGGATTCGGATCTCCCGTGTATGGAAATGAGATATCATTCAAAACCGATAATGCCACACGAATTGAGACCGGCATAAACGGAACAATATTGCTGTATCCCAACCCCTCTGACGGAAGGTTCAGCATCGTTTCGGAGGCTCAACTGACAATGACAATCATGGACGTAAGCGGGAAGGATGTCATGTCGCGCCGGCTTGATGCAGGAATCAACGAAGTGACGATGGTCAATCCGAAACCGGGTGTATACTTCGTCAGGCTCGCCGGACAGGGCAAGGAAACTCATGTGATAAGAATGCTGGTTAAATAAGAATACCGGCTGTCCTGAAAAGCAAGCCCCGCAGGAACCTCCCTGCGGGGCTTTTTACTCAGGGGAGTGTCTCACTCCCCGGCGTCGAACCTGAATACCTCTTCGATGGTTACCCCGAATACCTTCGAAATATCGTATGCCAGCCGCAGCGAGGGATTATACCTGTTCTTCTCAAGAAAGACTATAGTCTCCCTCCTTACATTAACCAGCCTGGCCAGCTCCTCCTGGGTCATACCCCTTGCCGCCCGTAGCTCCCTGATGCGATTATCCATTTCTTATCCCCCTTAGATGAATGACAATCCAGCAAATGGCAAATATCAACGCCATGCCAATAATCCCCGTTCCGATGAGTACCTCCGTGTCCATTTCCGTTTCGTAACTGATATACATTATGGCAAGCCAGAGGTAAATCGAAATGAAGTAGGAGAGCGATGATGCCCTCATCATCTCTTTCTTCGACATCTCATCCTCCACCGGTTCACCCCTGCGGGCAGAGGTAAAACGACGGTATGCAAAATAGAAACCGAATCCGACCAGCAGCAGTATAACCAGGAATTGTGATAATTCAAATCCGCCAATCGATTCGCGGGAAGTGCTGAACCATAAAAGCGCTGATGCCAGCACAAGTATGGATACCAGTAGTGCAATAGCTGTTCTTTTCATCTCATTTATATTCGTTATTTATTTCTAACACAAAGTTAGATATATATAACATATATTTCCAATTTTTTTTGAGTTTTTTTTTAATTTTTTTTGAGAATTCTCTTGCCGATACAGGCATTCAATTGATCATCTGTCAATTACATGTACAAGTTAGGGATCGGCCTGCCACTGTTCCTTACCGGGTGAATGACCATACTGCTGACCACTGACTGGTTCCGGCAATATTTGAGGCACTGACCCGCCAGTACCACCTTACACCTTTCTGTCCGGTCCATTCCGGGACATGAGATGTTCCCGTTATCTGGCCATTGTAGTAATGGATTGTTGAAAAATCCATGTCGCGGGAGATTTCCATCCTGTATGAAGTTGCCATCGGGACTTCGCTCCACGACAGCGCCTGGCTGGTTGGTACGTTAATGGCCTCATTTGCGGGAGCTTCGGGGACAGGTACTGCCGGTATGCTTGCCGGCGCGTTGAACACGGGCCACCACAAGGCATAACGCCGCAGCTCAAGTGTGCCGGTCCCGTTAAAGCTCCACCTCCGGTAGGAATCATATCTTATCCCCATGTAATTTGAGGTTCCTGATGACTCTGATATGACCACATAGCCGTCACGCAGGTAACCCCATGTTCCACCCTGCACATTTGCCTCCACCCATCCTATACCCGGCAGGTAGACCTGTGCCCAACGGTGATGGGGCTCATCGAAGAATGGTCCCGGAACATTCTGGGCTCCCCTTCTCACGAGTGCCCCGGTCCATCTTGCAGGTAATCCTGCCGACCGGCACATTGAAATGAATACGAAGGCATAATCGGAGCATGTCCCCGACGCCCTGGTTATGTTTGTGGGAGCGTCGGCCCATCCAAGGCCCGAAACATAATCCATGTGATTCTGTACCCAGTGATATATTTTCTTCGCCATCCCGAGGGGATGTGTCTCACCCTGGAGAGCATTGTCGCGGGCGTTGACGACTATCGGGTCGTTTATCTTCCACTGATCCTCATCAGCCAGATATTCATCTGCTATATCGGCAGGCACATCAGCAAGAGTGCCGACATCGTCAGGATCAATCTCATAGGTCAGTGAACGGGTTTTAATCCTGGCACGCCAGTATATGCTCGTGCTGGCTCCCTGGGGAAGGTTGAGGAATTCATGGAAGATCAGGGGCTGACGGCGGTCATCGGTAAGCAGCTGACCGCCGGGTGGGAAGAACCTGATCTCAAGCACCTCCTGGTTGATACGATTCACGGGATACAATGTGTGAAACCGCAGATAATTAAGGGTGCCAGGTCCCTCATTGAAGCCTTCACTATGCAGTTCCACCTCGGAAATTACAGGCGCGCCCAGTATCACCCTGGAATTTGGTCCCAGGGAAATAACATCCGACGCGTCCGGTTCTGACCCGAGGGTTGTAAAGGAAATCTGGTTCCCGTAACTTTTTCCTTCACTGTTCTCGGCAAAAGCTCTTACATAGTATGTTGTCCCCGGTTCCAGTCCGGATATGGTAACCTTGTAGAATCCCTCTCCCAGACCTTCAATAACACTGTTGTCGCTTATATCGGGGTATTGTGACGTGCTCCATACAAGGCCTCTGGCTGTCACGGTTGCACCATTACCCGAAACAACATCTGCGGAAACCAGTGCAGAGCCAGAAGTGACCAGTCCGGCATAATGTGTAATTACCGTGGGAGGCACCTCTTTCTGGCATGAGGAAACTGACATGAGCAGCACAAGGCTGATCAGAATCATACAGGAATTCCTCACATAACTACATTTTTGATTAATACCGCCCATCGGATTAAGCTGCTTTTAGCAGGCATAAAGATAACTACTTTCGGCGAGAGCCCTTTATATAAAAAACCATGAAATCAATAATCTGAACAAAGGAGGATTACCCAGTTGATGGTGGGTGTTATGCTGTTCATCCTGGCCATAGCCCCGGTTCAGGCATCATCTGATCCTCAGCGCCACTGAACCGTTTACAGGCAACGCCCTGTAAATTGTCCGTGCATCATTACCGGGCACCACGAGTCTTATTTCCGGTTCATATGGCGGGAACCGGAACAGGGCGACATGTTTCACTGCCACCCACATATAATCAATGGAACGCCTGAACAGGAACCTTCTTATGACAACCATTCCCCTTCTCTTTCCTGCCACATCTTCAATTACCGTCAGCCTGATTCCATTTTCAAGCCGTAGGGAAAAGGTTACCGGGGCCGTATTTGTTGTGTCGGGTCGTATGTCGGGCATCGAGGAAGCCTCGGCAGTGTCCCTGGGTGCTATCTTCAGCATAATGGGCTCCCTGGGTATTGATGCGACCGATGATTCGATGGAAAGGGGAGCTCCAAGAAATTCATGCCAGACATGGTCTCTCACACCTCTCATACTTCCCGCCACACTTATCCTTTGCATTTTAACCGATCTGACGGTCACTCCCCTGATCTCAAGCGACAGGGTACTGTCGGGTATATCGACCGACAGGCAGATGGAGTCGGACGAAGCCATCCTTATCCTTGCCATGGTAAAGGAAAGTTCCCTGGAGAGATCAAGATAAAGTGAGTCTGAGGCTATGGCAGCCGGCAGGTCATCTTTGTCCGTGCTGTCTGTCGCATAGATGTTGTTCAGGTTCCTGACAAACAGAACCGGAGGTACTGAGACCATGATAAAATAGTAGATAGCCAATACAGAAGCAAGGTAATAGAGAGTAATCCTTGCCACCCTCCTGCTTCCCGGCGGCAGGTTTTTTCCCATGCTGCCAGCCCTGCTCTCCGATACTTCCTGCATCAATAGATATAAACTTTTGATCCGATGTTAAGGGCATTGAAGACATATTCGAGGTCTTCGTCATTCAGTCTTACGCAGCCATGTGTAACAGGCATACCCAGGGATCTCTTGTAGAGTGTGCCATGAATAAGATAGCCGTCGCCGATATTCAGTGCATAATCACCCAGCGCACCGTATTCAAATCTCGAATAATGGTCGGAAGAGGGTACTGGAAGGCCCTCCTCGATGAATGCCCAGTCGGGTTTTTTCCAAACCGGGTATTTCGTTTTTCCCTGTATCCTGAAGACACCCCTTGGGGTTCTGAATATCCACTCCCTCTCATCGTGTGTCCTCAGCTGTATGTAGCTTCCTGAACTGCAATAACCCTCACGTTTCAGCGTGCGGTGTCTGTACAGGTAAAATCTGTTCCCGGTTGTATTGATAACCAGATAATTCTGACCCGGGGTAAGGGATTCATACCTTCTGACCTGTGTGGTCAGATCACGTCTCAGCTTATTAATCTGCTTCAGGTACGCAGGGACATTTTCAGGTAATCCTTCAGTTAACGGTTCCGGCGCACCAGGAATAAGTTGTTCCCTTATAAAAGGGGCGCCGGCAACCATGAGAACAAACAAAACAGCCAGGAAAAATGTGAAGACTGACAGATATTTCAGATTGACCAGCAACTTCTCCTTCCATTCCGGCAAAGAAATGACAGTCAGGAACCAACTGATGATTCTATCCTTCAGCCCTGATGCTATCCTCTTAACGTACCTCATTGATCCTCCGCATTACTTCCTCAGGGGCAGATACCGAGCCTATTATTGTCACAGGTGTTCCGACCCTTACCTGTCTGAAAAGAATATCCATATCTCTGTCGGTAAGTGCCACGCATCCATCTGTCCAGTCTCTTCCCTTGCCCCCGTGTCCGTGTATCTCTATCAGCCCTCCTATCTTTGCCGAAGAGGGAAGGGACCCGTCGCGTATCTCTGCCCTGAACCTGTTTTGATCATCCTCGTTGGGGTAATTTATCAGCAAAGCCTTGTAATACTTAGTGGATGCACCCTCTAGTTTCCGGGTTACATGATAAATCCCCTCAGGTGTTGCCCTGTCACCCCTGTGTCTTTTGTCTCCAATCCATTGTGGTCCAAACTCAGCATCAAATTCACCCGTTTTAACCCCTTTGTTATAAAGATAACACTTGCCGGCAATTTTGTCAACAATTATTACCGGGATTTTTTTCACCCTCGATTCCTCCACGGTCCTGTCTAACCACACCTTCCAATGTTTATAGGAAGTGAAGTATTCTTCAAGGCTTTTAACCGCATAATCAAGTGAATATCTGATTAGGTGATCAGCATCGGTGATCTTCCTGTTGGCCTGGAGGAAGGAGCTATTTTCAAAGGCAACCTCTGCCTCGGAGAGAAGGAGCCTTCCCCTGGTCAGTCTGTTTCGTACCTCCGATGGAATGGGATAACGGACAAACAACTCACCCAGACTTTCGACAATTTTTTTCAGCTCCCTCATCCGGGTTTCAAGACGATCCTTTATCGAGGCAGAATTCAACCTGGCCTGATCCATTGCCATTACCGAATATTCCTCCGATTTGTTGGCGAAAGAGATGACATCATCATATCTCCTCAGGAAAATCAACTTTTCGTTCTGTGCCGACCAGTTTGTCATTGCCGAGTCATAGTAGGCAAGCGCCACCCTGAACGAAGCGGGAGAATATTGGTCCGACTTCATATCTCTGGCTTCGGCCAAAGCGGTTCTGGCGTCTTCAATCTCCCCGGTGGGGGGGTCAGGGAGATAATTGACGATCAGGAACAAAATAACTGATAGCACTCCTGCCGCAAAGGCTGAATAGATAAAAATCCTGGTCCCGCGCACCATTTATCAAGTACTGCCTGATCTGAATTCAAAAAATACCCCCGACAGGATAATGGCCGGGGGCATTTAATATTATGCAAATATACCTTATCGCCTGGTAACTTTTGCTATTGCCTCAGACAGCTCAGTGTTTATTCTGGAGATGTTTTCCATGGCGGCCTTCAGCTTTTCATTTGCAGCCATGAACTGTCCCCCGGTAAAAGCAGCACCTGCTTCGGTGACAGAAGCTTCAATAACAGATATCTCGGTCTTTATCTCCTCGAGAGCAGCTGCACCCTCTTTGCCTTTTGGAGCTTTAGCGAGAAGCTCCTTAGTACCAGCCACCAAAGTATTTACCTCATTCATAAGGGTTTCGGTCTGCACGCGAACCTCCTCCTTCTTTACTGCTGCATTGTCTTTAACCACTGTTCCAAGGGCTGCTACAGCCTCAAGTTTTGTTGTTACATCGCCAAAACTTTTAAAAAATTTTGACTTCTGGGCTTCGACCTCGGTCAGACATACATTAAGGCTGTCCTGCAATCCTGCAAACTCAGCAGGAAGATAAATGTCAGCCTGTGCTTCCTTAGCGGCCTCAATGGCAGCATTTGCTGCATCAATCTGTGCCTGGGGCAGTTTGCCGCAACCCGCCATCAGTACCAACATTACTACTGCAATTCCTGAGAAAAATAACTTTTTCATTTTGCTTTTATTATTAAGAGTTTAACTAAATATTTCGGATTTCACTGCCCGCATAGATAAGTTATCCCAAAAATGTGACTCTGTGGCTGACAGGATATTTCCCCGATTAAAATTTGATATTAAGACGAAAACCTCTGAAAAAGTAACCTAAAGGAAAAGATATATTTTTCTTGTTAAATTCGCAGGTGTAAAAAGGATGAGAAACAGGGAACTATATAATGCGACCAGTGACGAGGAACTGGTAAAGGTCATTGTATCAGGTGAAGACACCTCAGCCTTTTCCATCCTTTATGACAGGTACAAGGGCAAAGTGCTTGACAAGTGCTACAGCCTCCTTCATAACAGGGAGGCAGCGGAAGGTTTTACCGAAGACATCCTTTCAAAGGCATATGAGAAACTGCCCGGCTTCAGGGGAAACTCAACATTCAGCTCGTGGCTCTATTCAATAACCTATAACCACTGCATCGACTTCCTGAGGGAAAAAAAGAGGCTTCATTACCCGGAATGGAACAGACAGAGTGAGATTCCAGAGATAGTCGATGATATTGACGAAGACATGACTGAGATGCACTACTCAAGGATGATGAAAATACTTGACATCATGCATCCAGAAGAGAAGGCAATGATACTGATGAAATACAAGGATGACCTTTCAATCAGGGAGATTGCGGAATCGCTGAGACTTACTGAAGGGGCGGTGAAGATGAGAATCAAAAGAGCCAAGGCGAGACTGGTCTTCTTATATAAAAAGCTCTTTGGCAAATACTGAAAAGTTGACCTTGTTACTTTTTGAAGCCATTTCGTCCATATAACGTAAGGAAGATAAAGATTGGAACTGTTCGGGAAAATATTCGGTACTCATTCCAAAACCGTGCCTGCACTGGTTGCACAGAGCCTGGTCTCCCATTTTGCCGATGCAGCAGGAGTGGAATGGACCATGTCAGGAAATACCTGGGAGGCTATCTTTTACCACCGTAATGTTGAGAAGATTGCCAGGTTCGATACATCAGGCATGCTGACAGAGTACAGGGTAAATGTCGCCCCGCATGAGATACCATCACCAATCCTTGAAGCTGTTTCAGGCAAATGGGAGATAATGAACTGTATTGCAATCTACACCTCCGACAAACTATCCTATGAACTGATAGTCCGCGATCCCGCACTTGTCCGTTACCAGCTATGGCTTGATTCACTCGGAAACAACCTGAGGCTGGACAAGCTGTAATCCTCAGGTCATTCCCGGCCAAAACAGATAATTATTTTGGCGTTTATAACTCTTTTTATATTTTTGTCCCACCCAACCGTAGGAGAGATGGGTGAGTGGCTTAAACCAGCAGTTTGCTAAACTGCCGTATGGGAAACTGTACCGGGGGTTCGAATCCCCCTCTCTCCGCAAAGCAAGAATGAACCCCACCCGCCATCGGCGGGTATTTCTTGTTATATGCGTTCTGAGGCTCGCTTGCGAAGGCGAAAGAATGCATATAATAAAGAAACGCCTGTAAGGCGTGGGTTCATTCTTGCTTTGATGGGGCCCTCATCCGGGATCACGACGAACGAAGTGAGGAGTAACCCCCTCTCTCCGCAAAGCAAGAATGAACCCCACCCGCCACCGGCGGGTATTTCTTGTTATATGCGTTCTGACCCTCGCCTGAGAAGGCGCTTGTGGGCCAACTTCATCAGCCGTTAATCTTCAGG
>JAVEWX010000200.1:0-4273 GCA_034004335.1 Bacteroidales bacterium
AGGAACCCAGCAATCCAAGCACCTCCTTCTCACCCTTTTCCAGCCTCTACACGGGAAGAAGGACCGACATGGATGCAATGTGGTTCCAGAACTCGGGTTACTTCCAGGAGAGAAACTTCTACTCACTGTCATCCGAGCTAAACTCCTATTTTGGCGGAGGCAGGTTTGCCAATACCCTCAGGTTCACCTATTCATTCCAGGATGAGCCCAGGAGCACGGGCGGCAACAAGGATTTCCCCTTTGTCGACATACTGCTCGATGATAAGGTTTACACATCATTCGGGACCGAGCTATTTTCCTTCGGCAATCTCAGAGAGGTTACAACCATTACCCTAAGTGACGACTTTTCATGGTCGATGGGTATCAACAACTTCACTGCCGGCCTGCAGTATGAAACCAACAATACAAAGAACGGGTTCCAGAGATTTGGTACCAGCTTCTATGTATTCAATTCATGGGAGGATTTCGTGAATGGAGCTGATCCAAGGGTATATGCCCATACTTTCTCAAATACCCCGGGTTATGCCCAGGCATTCCCGTCGTTTAAATTTACGCAGACGTCGGCTTATATACAGGATGAGGTCGTTTTGAGTTCCAGGTTCAGGTTCATTGCCGGCATGAGGTTCGACCTGCCGACTTACCCGGAACCAATGGAGGAACATCCGATAATAGCCGGTCTTACATTCGGTACCAAGCAGTTCAGCACCTCTACACTTCCGAATCAGAGGATTATGTATTCCCCGAGGCTGGGATTCAATTACGACATCAAGGGCGACAGGTCGATGATATTCCGCGGTGGCACAGGTATCTTTACCGGGCGTGTACCCTTTGTATGGATTGTGGCCCAGGCCGGTGACGCCGGAATGCTTCAGACAACACAGACCTTTTCAGGAGCTTCGGTCCCGGGTCCGTTCAACCCCGACCCAAGGGCGTATTATCCCGCCGTTCAACCTGAGGCTGGAACCATAATCCCCGGTTCCCTGACAATAATCGACCCTGATTTCAAGATGCCGCAGTCGTGGAAGAGCAGCCTGGCATTTGATGTCAACCTTCCGTGGGGTCTCAAGGCAACCTTTGAGGGTATTTACAATAAGGACATAAACACGGCTTTCTTTGTTAATTACGGCCTGAAGGATCCTGCTCCGCTCAACATTCAGGGAACCTCCTATCCCGATAACAGGTTGATTTACACCTACACCGGGTCAGTCTCCTCTCCAAATGCGAATCATGTCAACAAGTATTATCATGTTCAAAATGGCGGGGTCGTAACTACTTCCACAACAGGAGTAGGAACTGGAGTATCTATGATAGTTCTCGAGAACAGGAAGGAGGGCTACTATTATTCCTTCACCTCCAAGCTCGAGAAGGCTTTCGACAAGGGTTTCTCGGCCATGATAGCCTATACCCACAGTGAGGCCAGGAACCTTGTTGACGGAGCAGGCGACCAGGCAGCCTCGGCGTGGAACGGCAATGCGAATGTCAACGGTGCCAACAGCGCCGAACTGAGCTGGGCAAGCTATGTTGTTCCCGACAAGATCATTGCATCGGCTTCCTACAGGATCGACTATGAGAAGAAGGGCGCCCTCAATCTGTCGCTTTTCTACGAAGGAGGCTCACAGGGCAGGTTTTCGTATGTCTATTCATCGAATATAGTCAATGATGGCGCCGGATCAAATAACCTCATTTATATACCCAAAGACCCTAGCGAAATCACCTTCGTGAACCAGACAGTCAACTCAGTAGTATGGACAGCCCAGCAGCAGAGCGATGCCTTCTTCAGGTACATCGATCAGGACAAATACCTGAGCAGCCGCAAGGGTATGTACGCTGAAAGGAACGGCGCAATGTATCCCTGGAGGAATCAGTTTGATGCCAAGGTTATGCGTGAGTTCTATATCTATACAAAAGGAGTCAGGAACACCTTCCAGGTAAGTCTCGACATACTTAACATCGGCAACCTGCTGAACAAGAACTGGGGCAAGGCCTACCGCTACAATCAGAACAACATACTGGTGATGACAAACAACAGTACGGTAGTTGCCGGAGGAACCGTCAAGCCTACCTTCAGGCTCAATCCGTACAATAACCAGATGATAAGCGAGACCTTCAGCGATAACATCGGTTATACATCGACCTTCGCAATGCAGCTTGGATTGAGGTATATCTTTAACTAAGAGCATTAAGGCATACGCCGCAACTATAAAAGCCGCTCCTCAGAAGGGGGCGGCTTTTTTCGGCGCATTGGCACCGAAAAAAGCGCAGGGTAAAGGGCAGGTGGCGCAGGGCGCACCGCTCACCGAACCGCGCATGACAGGCCTTTGGCCGTAATGACTTCAAAGACAGCCCGCAGGGCATACAAGACAGGGCGAAGCCCGTTAAGACCGACTACCGACTACCGATTACCGGCTACCGCCCGCCGCTATCAACATTTCATTGTTCATATGTTTATTTTTCCCAATTAAACGGGATTATGATTTTTTATCCCGCCTAATTGAAAGATATTCAGTCAATACCCCAGGAATCCGGGTTAATAATTAACAGAGGCATGTTGATAACTCACGCTTGTTTTACCATGTCGGCTTTCATATTTTAGCAAGACCGGAACTTCCGGACGGAGGTTGAGCCTAACTTTTACATAATCAGGAATTAACGTTTTTTAATAGTCACTTTTTTATGGGAGATTTGTTTGTGAGTGAGCCCTCGGTAGAGACGACCGATGATAATCAGGTTTTTACGGTAAACGCTGGCAGGGAGAAGAAGGAAAAACCATCAGCCGGGAAGCCGGAAAAGGTTGTTTATTCACATGAAGAGGCTGTGGTGGCAAGCCGTGAGTACTTCAGGGGCGATGACCTTGCAGCAAGAGTATGGGCAAACAAGTATGCCCTTAAGGACTCATTCGGAAACCTCTATGAAAAGAGTCCCGATGATATGCACAGACGACTGGCCTCCGAAATCTACCGGATAGAATGCAAGTACAAAAATCCCATACCCGAAGAGGTGATATACAACACCCTGAAGGACTTTAAATACATTGTACCCCAGGGAGGACCGATGACCGGCATTGGTAATGAATACCAGATTGCATCTCTCTCGAACTGCTTCGTCATTGGCAATGACGGATCATCCGATTCCTACGGCGGTATAATGAAGATAGACCAGGAACAGGTACAGCTTATGAAAAGGAGGGGCGGGGTTGGGCACGACCTTTCGCATATCAGGCCAAAGGGTTCACCGGTGCTCAACAGCGCGCTTACCTCCACCGGCGTTGTGCCTTTCATGGAAAGATATTCAAATTCAACCAGGGAGGTAGCCCAGGATGGCCGCAGGGGAGCTCTCATGCTGTCCATTTCGGTGAAGCATCCCGATTCGGAGACGTTCATAGATGCAAAGCTTGAAAGCGGAAAGGTTACCGGGGCAAACGTGTCGGTGAAGATCACAGATGAGTTCATGCAGGCTGTCATCGAAAAGAAAACCTTCAGGCAGCAGTATCCTATCGATTCACCCGATCCTAAGTTCGTGCGCGACACAGATGCAGTGAAGCTCTGGGAGAAGATTGTCCACAATGCCTGGCAGTCGGCTGAACCGGGTGTCCTGTTCTGGGATACCATCAAGCGCGAAAGCGTTCCCGACTGTTACGCTGACCTAGGCTACAATACCGTCTCCACTAATCCATGCGGGGAGATACCCCTCTGCCCTTATGACTCCTGCCGCCTCCTTGCCATTAACCTGTTCAGCTATGTGAACAATCCGTTTACCGAGAAGGCTGAATATGACATGGACCTGTTCAGGGAACATGTCGGCCTGGCCCAGAGAATAATGGATGACATCATCGATCTCGAACTTGAAAAGATAGATGCCATCATAGCAAAGATCGATGCTGACCCCGAAACCGAGGAACTGAAGAGGGTGGAGAGAAACCTCTGGATGAATATCAGGCACAAAACATTTGAGGGTAGGAGGACCGGCATAGGCATAACAGCCGAGGGTGACATGCTGGCAGCCCTGGGATTGCGATACGGATCGGATGAGGCAACGGAGTTTTCGGTTGAGGTACACAAGACACTCGCCCTGGAAGCTTACAAGGCGTCAACATACCTGGCTATGGAGAGAGGCCCCTTTGCTATATATGATGCTGAGAGAGAGGTTGATAACCCATTCATACAAAGGCTCAGGGAAGCAGATCCGGTGCTATATGCAAACATGGCCAAACACGGCAGGAGAAACATTGCACTTCTGACTATAGCCCCTACAGGCACGACGAGTCTGATGACTC
>JAVEWX010000046.1:0-20567 GCA_034004335.1 Bacteroidales bacterium
CGCCAAAGCCCTGGTCCGCTTTGCGGGAGATTATGAGCTGGCGGGAATAGTGGCTAAGGTCTATACCAAGAATGAAAACACGCTGTACCTCTTTGTGCCGGGACAGCCTGAATATGAACTGGAGCCTTTAGGTCCGGTTTTGTTCGGACTGAAGAACGTTGAGGGATTCAGGCTTGAGTTCACGGAAGATGACAAGGGGGTGATAAAGTCTGTCATCTTCATACAGCCGAACGGAAGATTTGAGGCGGTTAAGAAGACAGACCAGCCGGCGACCGGCGACCGGTGACAGGTGAGGCGTGATTAGAATGTTTAATGAGACACTAAAGTGCTTTATTGAGGTTCGTCGGTTTTGATAATCCTTAATACCTTTTTCTCGCCAGTAGGCAGGCTGATATTCACCAGGTAGGTTCCGGGCTGATAACGGGTTGCCGGTATGGAAAGGGATCCCGATCCTTTAGGTTCTGCAATGTCCAGCACCTGACCGTTGATGTTCGTGATAACTACTCTTTCAATACCCGCTACATTTTCGAGGTTGATAAGGTTAGTGAAGGGATTGGGGTAAACCCTGACGGAATTAAGCAGGTCTGCACGAGTGGAGGGGATATCGGTGGAGACACCCTGTTGTGTTATGGTAATGGTGATGTCGTCAATCCGTTTTGCCCTGACAGTAACCGTTGCAGTCCTCGGTAAGGCAGATGTATTCTCTTCTGTTGCGGTGGCGGTAACCACTGCGTTACCGGTGGCTCCCGATGTTGAAAGAGAGAGCCATGATGCATCGTCCGATACTGTCCAGTCGGTTTCTGTTGCAAGCATAAACTCGCCTGTGGCTCCTGATTCGCGTCCTATTTCCAGTTCACCGGGGTAGTGAAGGATGTAATCGCGTACAGGCCTGACATTTATTACAGACCTTGGGAAGTTGCAGTTATTGGCGCTGATGCTTACCCTGAAGAAGCCTTTGGTTCCACCCGGACCGGTCTCTCCCCAGTTGGTACCCCATGTATTCACCACAAGCCAGCAGTCATCTGCGTTATCCCAGCCGTATATTATCACTGCCTTGGAGCCCGCAAAATCGCCTTCGAGATGTGAATATATGCCCATTGAATATGAGTAAAAGTCTTGATACACATCCATTATGGCATAAACCGGGCCGTTAACCATTATCTCCCTTTTGATTTCCGCAACAGCTATACTGTTAGATGCCCAGGCGGCAGCCCTGAAAACTCTTGACGTCCAGTCGGAGCAGCCCGAACTGCATGGTACCGCCGATGCCACGTAGGGGAAGCATGCTTCATCGGGAACACCCTCATCCCTGAACTTGTTCCAGTGTGTTGCGGTTCCTCCTCCGTTGCAGTTGCCCGCCCAGCAGGAAACCATGTGCTGCTCGGAGAGATCGATGGCCAGTGCGGGCTTGATTTCGACTATTCTCTTTCTCGCCTCATATGATGCTGCCATGGAGAAGGCCCAGCAGCTGCCGCAGGCTCCCTGGTTTTTTGGTGTTGACAGCCAGTTTTGACCCAGGTGGTTGCCCCACGAGAAGGCAGCAGGCAGAGTGATCCACTGTGCATAAAGTGTTGCATCTGCAGTTTTGTCCCAGTCGGAGGCGCTGGCCATGGCGGGGGTGTAGTACTGCTTTCCATCGGAGACGGCATCGAAATAGCCGTTGAAGGCATATCCTTCCTTCAGGGGTGAAAGGGCGACCGGCATTGGTTTGCCTGCCACAACCGTTACCTGGTCGGTGCCTCCGCTTTCGCCCTGTTTGTCGAGAGTAACCGTGTAGGTCTGGGCAGCGGTGTCGTCCGGTTGGAGCATACCCAGTAAAAGGATGAAGGTGCCAGCCAGTTTCAGAAATGTTGGGGGAGTTTTCATTTTCAGGTATTTGTTGGTCACATAACCAAAGGTAGGAAATGGGAAAGGGAAAACAAAATAAAGGTGCAGGGTGCAGGGTACAAGGTGCAGGGTACAAGGTTCAGGGTGCAGGAGATAAGAAGAGGGCGTAGTGACATAATGAGGTAATGACGTAGAAGACGTAAAAGGGGTTACGGGCTGTGCCCGCCGGCTGTGTACACCGAAGCTTCAGCGAAGGTGTAAGCTTGCCTGGGCAAGCGAAGGAGGATTGCGAGATCGGATCAGGGAGTTTTTACGATTCTGCCGTTCTGGATTACCATTACAACATTGCGGAGATCGGAGATGCGGGCCAGGGGGTCGCCGTCGACGACGATGAGGTCGGCTGTTCTGCCGGCCTGCACCGTCCCGAGGGTTCGGTCGATGCCCAGCACTTCGGCGCCAACCCTGGTGGCAGCCTCAATGGCCTGCATGTTGGTATAGCCATTTTTAACGAACCGTTCCACCTCGAGGAAGTAGAGTCCGGGATTTTCTCTCATGAACTCATAAAGGGCGTCGGTGCCGATAGCCATCTTAACACCTGCATCCTTAAGCTTCCTGAAGATGATCTCATACTCATGCAACTCCTTGTTGTCGGCCACGAACCTGTCCCTCAGCTGGTTCTTCATCATGATGGTCATGGTGGGGACGCTGTATATTCCCTTTCTGCCCATCTCGGCTATGACATCGTCGGGCAGTGCATAGGCATGCATAATGATGTCGGCATCGAGTTCGACGGCCCAGCGTACAAACTGATACTGACGGTTATAGATGCCCGAATGCACGGCAACCCTTTTCTGGTGGAGGTGGGTCTCCTCGATGGCTGCTTCCAGTTCGGCCCTCGAGTAGGGGGGCAGTATCTTGACAATATCGGCCCCGGCAAAAAGCTGTTCCCTGACAGCTTTGCGGAAGGCGTCGGCACCATCGGCCTGGACAGCCATATCGAACCGCGAAACGCCATGTCCGCCGGTACCGTTTATCCTTTCACCGCAAACAATTGGCCTGGAACCGGTGAGGTATCCATCCCTGAAGGCTTGTTTAGCCATCAGTGTGGTGCTCCTGTAGCCGCCGGCATCGAAGATGGTGGTTATTCCGCCCATCAGGTGGTTATACAGGAATGGCACTGACCTGTAGGCGCAGATGGCCTCATTGAGAAGGGGAGGTTTGTCGCTGAAATCGGGATAGTTCATATGGAAATGCGCATCTATCAGTCCGGGCACGACGGTCTTTCCCTTCAGGTCTATCACCTTGTCATAGCCAGTAAGGTCGGTTTTTCCCTCGATGATCCTCTCGAACCTGGTACTCCTGATTACAATTGTAACATTCTCCCTGGGAGCAGCCCCGGTTCCGTCGATGAGCCGTGCGTTGGTGAGGGCTATCCTGCCTGAGCTATCCTGGGCATTGACCGGCTGGCCGCCTGACAGCAAAAGAAGGGGAATCATTACCAGCAGGGTGAGATTTTTTCTTTTCATATTCACGAATATTTATGACTGTACCAACATGAAGCCTGTAACCTGCTTCAGGGTTGTGAATATAGGAAGTTGACAGGGCAAATGCAAGGGGGGGGATATCAACAGGTTGATGTCCCTAGATAATTTTATTGGTCAGTGGGCTGTCGCAAAGATATTTCAGTTGAGGATACACCTTACTGACGAACCACTTTTCTTGTCAATATGGGTTCTAGATATTTCCACACTGTTATATTGGAGAGCCCGGTGGTAAGCAGTATTGTCTGTTGCTTCGGTTGAGGTCCAGAACCATCCTGTATACCTGAGATTTGAAAAGTAGCCTGATGCATTTCTCCAGCCTCCAGGAAGGCCGGTGAACTTGCTGGAGTTGGTCGCTCCCGTGTTTGGGTCAGCCCAATGGACAGTTCCGGCCTCCTTCATCTTTCCCCCGGCAATTGTTGCTCCCTGAAGGGCGTTTGATAAATATGTCCATTCAGTATCAGTGGCTACGTGCCAGCCGACAGGACATAATTTCCCGGTGTTGACGGCATGCCAGTTGTAAAGAAGGCCATATGTTGATTCGTTTCCCGAATTATTGTCGTAGAAGCAGTATGCCCTTACTGTAATGGTACTCCAGACGGCAGGATCGGTTACATATCCAAGTGCAGTTCCGTCATTAAGATGTTTGGTTTTCAGGTTCTCGGCCATCCATACCTGATCACCAATTCTGATTGTATTGTAGAGATTGCCCTCATAATCCCTGATCTGAAGGGTCGTTGACAAAAACATATTCCGGATAATTTCATCCACATATTCCTTGGTTGCAGGATTGGAATTAAATTCCGGTGGTTGGACCGTAACCTCACTCAAAAAATATTTGCTGCCTGAAATTGCCTGGGCGGCATCAGTGTTGACTCCGTTTATTATGCCGTATCCTGTGAGGGTTGTTGGTTTTCCTGTAGTGATCTTGCTCCAGTCGAGGTTCGGGATGTCGTTGGTTGTAAGACCCCTGAAGGAGGGTGGTCCTGTTGCTCCGTCAGGCGAGGCAAAGATCCTGTTGGCCGATTGGTTGACCAGGGTTGCTGACAGGTTACCGCTGCCTGTTACCGGGGAACCGGATACTGAGAAGAGGGATGGCATTGACAGTCCCACCGAGGTAACTGTCCCCACATCCCAGGAGCGGTCCTCTGTCAGGTCTTTTGGCTTGCCATTAATTGTCAGACTCAGTTTTGAACTGACATAACCGGCAAGGGAATGGTCACCCCAGTTGAAGGCGGCTTTCCAATTGTTAATGTCAGTGGTTGAGATTCCTGAGGCTGCCGATATGCTGTATACGGGGTCGGTTTCGGTGTAGGATCCAACCGTTCTGGCGTGTAATGCATAGGGCACACTTAAAAGCTGGGTGGTTCCCAATATGCTGTAGGAGGTACCACCGGCAGGGTCTGTTTCGGTCTTGAGGAAATAGGGACCTGCCGCCCAGTCAATAAGCGAGAAATTTCCCAGTACAACAGTGCCTCCTCCTATTTCCAGGGTTACCAGTCCGTTGGGATTGGTAGTGCGGGTATGTGTTTCGACATATACCGCAGCTCCAAATTCAGATGCCTGCAGTATCTGTATGCGGATGCCCACGCTCTGGTTCGATAGCAGCACCCCTTCGGAGTTCCTTACCACTGCCTGGTAGCTCATTCTGTCGGGACTCTGTGCCCACAATGCCGGACAGGCCGATAAGCCGGCCAGCATTGAAATGAGCACCATCCTGAAGATGTTTCTCATTGGTTCCATATTGTTAATGATTTGGTATTATGCTGCTTATGCGCTGTAGAGCGATCACTTTTTAATGATCCTGAAGGTCTTGACAGTCATGTTACCCTCCATAATGCTCAGGAGGTAAACTGCCGGTTTGAGCTGGCCGACACCGATGGTAGTAAGGTCATCATCAGTTTTTCCGGTGAGGAGAAGAATACCGTTGAGGTCATAAAGGCGGTAGGAGAGATTGCTGCCCTCATAGTCGCCCGTTTTCAGAATGATGATGTCGGAGGCGGGATTAGGGTATATCAATATCTCGAGGATAATATCCTTAGCTTTTTCGATCCCGGTGATTACGGAAATTTCGTAGGGCTGTTGCACGCCATGTGCCACGGAACCATTTCCCGCCACTATGGTAGTATAGACTATCTGGCCTACGGTAAAGCTTACCGATCCGCCGGCGCCGGCGGCATTACCTCCCGATGCAGCAATGGTATTCTGAGCATTGAGCATTGTTCCTGCCAGAAACAGAAACGATACAATTATGGCAACCGGTTTCATTTTCATTTTCAGGTTATTTTAAATATGAAGGATACAATTACCAAAGTTATTCAGGAAATTACAGAAAGTCAAATTTAATTGCGGTACCGTTTGCTGAATAACATTAACCGGCATAAATACGAATAAAAGACAAAGGAGGAGAGGCCTCGGGCTTATTAGCTGTATGTTGTTACGGAGGCAAAAGTGCGACGAATACCCTTGCGGTATTTAATGGCCGGGTAGCCGAAGATGACCAGCAGGCCTTCGCGGCTTTTGTATCTTATCCCATACTTTTCCCTAAGTTTTCGGGCGCCGGAGTTCTGCAGGAAAGGATGTTCGGCTCCCAGCATACAGGTGCCCAGTCCGAGCGACTCGCCGGCATACATAGCCGCTGTGGCCGCAATTATGGGGTCGGCGGGATCGGCCCATGGTGAGCCATAGAAATACATGACAAGAGGAGCATCATAGGTAATAGCGTTCTCACCCCTTTTCAGACTTTCGGGATAGATGCTGAACAGAGGCCGTATGAATCCCCTGAAGAGTTCATCATTGGCTTTTCCCCAGAAGGGGCGCATAAGAGCCAGGAACCAGGGCGATACGAACCACTTCATCTTCTCAAGCATATTACAGAAGTCGGTAACGAACTGGCGCGATTTCTCCACGCTGTCGAAGACCAGGACATTGACATCTGAGGGGGGGAGTCCCATGGGGGTTGACACAGCCGCCTCAAGGATCTTTTCTATCAGATGCGGTTCCACCGGTTTTTTCTGAAACTTACGCATGCTGCGGCGGCGTTTCAGGAGGTTGAGGTAACTGTCGTAGCCGGCTGTCTCGCCGGATGCAGGCAACGGGAACATGTCGCCGGGCGAAATGGTCCGTCCGGTAATCATTATAGCATCGTGGGGGCAGATAGCCATGCAGTGGCCGCATCCGATGCATCCGAAAATGGGGGAGGGATTTGCTGTAACCTTACCATCAGTCAGTACCAGGCTATTGTCGCCGCATACCGTTATGCACAGTCCGCAGCCATCGCATTTCTCAGCGTCGATGGTTATTGTCCCCGGCTCTTTTGTTCGTGAAGTAGGTATTGCCATAGGATGTGTTTTCTTCAAATGTATAATGTAATATTTCATTTGCCGGTGAGACAGGAAGGAAATTTTAAAACATTAACAATGATCAGCTCCACGGTTCTGGCTCAGGCGGTTTTACTTCAAAAAAAATCCGGCGCAACATCTACGCTGCGCCGGACTGTAACAAAAACAAATGAATGAAAAGGGAATATTATCTCCTTACCGGGTATGGTGGACGCACCGGCTCTTTGGGAGGATTCTTCTCAAGCTCCTTCATGATGACCTCGATGGCCTTAAGCAGTTGTGGGTCCCTGCCGGCGATAACATCCTTCGGCCACATCTCTACCTCGATGTCGGGGGGCACGCCGACATTCTCAACGACAAATCCCTCTTCTGTCCAGATAGCCAGGTTGGGTGCCGTAATCGACCCGCCGTCCATCAGTTCGGGGTAGCCCATGGTTCCTACCAGTCCGCCCCAGGTACGCTTGCCCACAAGGGTTCCCATTTCGAATTTCCGGAACATCCATGGCAGCATGTCGCCGCCCGATCCGGCCGTCTCGTCGATTATCATAACACGCGGACCCTGTATTGAAGCGTTGGGTGTTTTCATGTCGACGCCGTAGCGGAAGTTCCAGTGCGACTGGTAATCGCGGGTGAGGAGGTCGATATAATAATCGGCTATCAGCCCCCCGCCGTTGAAGCGCTCGTCGATGATGATAGCCTTCTTGTCGATCTGCGGGAAGAAATAGCGTTTGAAATATTCATGTCCCTGTGTGGTGGTGTTGGGCACATAAACATAGGCCACCTGGCCTTTTGTGGCCTCGTGGACGAACCTTAGGTTGCCCTCCACCCAGTCGCGGTTCCTGAGTGCCGATTCACTGCCAACAGGTACTACCTGCACGGTGCGTGAGCCTGTGGTGTTGGGATTCGGTCCGAGGGTCAGCTCGACGATCTTGCCCGAGGTGTTCTCGAAGAAACTGTATATGTTGTCGGCAGCGGTAAGCTCCCTGCCGTTGACGGCAAGTATATATTCACCGGTTTTAGCGTTAATGCCGGGTTCGGTGAGTGGTGAGCGCAGATCGGGGTTCCAGTTGAGGCCACCGTAGATCTTCTTAAGCCTGTAGCGGTTGCTGACAATCTCGAAGTCAGCCCCCAGCAGCCCGCCGGGTACGCTCACCGTTGAGGAGAGGCGTTCGCCGCCGCCGACCCTGTGGTGTCCCACGCCTATCTCGCTGCACATCCACTGGATGAGCCTGTTAAGGTCGCTGCGTGTGGCCACGTGCTGCAGGAAGGGCTGATATTTTTTCTTCATGGCCACCCAGTTGGTACCATGCATTCCCGGGTCGTAGAAATAGTCGCGGTTGATTCGCCAGGCCTCGTCGAATATCTGGGTCCACTCGGCTGTAGGGTCGATCATCACCTCCAGTCCGGCGGTGTTGATGACACCCCTGCCGGCTTCGGCTCTCTCACCGGCGTTGCAGATACCCCAGGTTCCTGAGTTATTGTAAAGCATTTTTTTACCATCGGCAGAGAGGACATAGCTGCCCAGCGGCATCACCTCGGTGTCGCGGCGGCTGGCGAGGTCATATTTACGCATGGTGGTCTGCCGCGGGTTATCCCACGAGCCGGCCACATAGAGTATTACCCCCTCCTTCGGACTGCCAAGCTGGCTGTAGTTGCCGGCCCTTAGCGGCAGGTTGAGGATACGGTCGTTGATACCGTCGAAGTCGATCTGCAGTGTTGCGGGCTTTTGCGGTAACGTGGTTTCCCTTTTTTCGGGAACCGGGGCCTCCTCGTCGCTCTGGCGGGCAAGGGGCGAGGTGGTGCCCTTCTGCAGGGTAGCGAGGTATATGACGTTTGTGGAGCGCATATCGTGACGCGTCTGGTCGAACCAGTTGATTACCGGACCGGCATCGGTGGAGGCGAGGAAGTAGAGGTACTTACCGCTCCTGTCGAACACCGGCTCGGTGGCATCGCTAAGTCCGTCGGTGAGCTGGTACGATTTGGCCTCATCGACCGAGTAGATCATTATTTTGCGGAAGTGGGTCGGCAACACCTTCGTGTAGACTATCCACCGCGAGTCGTACGACCAGTCGCCGTGCATGTTCCTGAAGGCGCCGGGGATATATAGCTCGTCGGCATCTATCTTTTTGATGCTGCCAGTGGCCACGTCGAAGATGTAGAAGTTGCGGGCGTTGTCGGTGTAGGTTATCTTCTGTCCGTTGGGCGACCATTTCGGGTAAGCATAGTGTCCGGTTCCGGTCAGCTTGTATTTCTTTGGGGGTTGCTTGCCGTCCTGTGCCCTGATGCAGAGCTCATACTCTCCCGACTCGTCAGACATGTAGGCAATGGATTTGCCATCGGGTGACCAGGCGGGGAACTTCTCGTGGGCCCCGGTGGTGAGGGTTATGTTCCTCTGATCGCCGTTTTCTGCCGGGGCGGTGATGATCTCCCCCCTGTAACCGAAGACGGCCCTGGCGCCGGTGGGCGATATGTCGGCTGTGCGGATGTAGCCGGCTCCCCTGACATAGCGGGGCCTGAGTTCCAGCAAGTCGGTGGCAATACCTATGGTAAGCCTGTTGCTCGATTTTCCTGCTACGTCAAAGGTATGGAGGCATCCGGCCTGTTCAAAGACAATCTTCCCGGTTCCGGCTGAAGCATTAATGATGGGGAAATCGGTGAAGCGTGTCAGCTGTGTAATCTCCTTATTGGCGATGTTGTATGAGAAGAGGTTGAACTCCCCGTTTCTGTCGCTGAGGAAGTAGATACTGTTGCCTATCCACATGGGTTTGGTGTCGTTGCAGCGACCTTCGGGCTGTGGGATCTTAACCACCGAATGGTCGGAGAAGTTGAAGAGCCATATCTCAGAAACGGTGCCGCCGCGGTAGTTCTTCCACTGCTGGAAGCGCTCGGGGATGGGGTTGTATGCCATCTGTTTTCCGTCGGGCGAGTAAGATGCATACCATCCGTTGGGGATCGACAGCTGTGTCGGGTAGCCCCCGTCGACAGGTACGGTGAAGAGCTGGTAGTAGCGGGTTGTATAAATATTCCTTTGTGACGCGAAGAGCACCGCCTTGCTATCGGGTGTGAAGCCCATTACCTGGTCACTGCCAGGGTGCCATGTGAGTCGTTTGGGAACACCTCCACCGGCGGGGATAATAAAGACATCTGTATTGCCGTCATACTGGCCGTTGAAGGCTATCAGACTGCCATCGGGAGAAAGGACCGGGTTGGACTCAGCACCTGCACTTGCCGTCAGCCGGCGTGGCTGTGATCCGTCGGGGTTTGCCACCCACAGGTCTTCGGCATAGATGAAGGCGATACAGTTATCGCTGATGGCCGGCTGAGACATCATTTTTGTGTCGCGGGTGTCGATTGCGGCGCTGCTTAACGATGCGGCCAGCAATATCACAAGGGCGAGCGGAATCGGTTTGATTTTAATCATGGTTCTCATAGGTTATTGTTTTTGGTGGAAATGGATCAGGAATAGTAATAGTGTCCGAAAATATCATATAGCCTTTTAGAGGAACATGAGATCGAAAATGTCCCTTAAAAATAATCATAGTTGGGATGATGACAAAATAAATAAACGAGAAAGGGGCATGGGGCATGGGGCATGGGGCATGGGGTGGCCGGTAATTGGTAACTGGTGATTGGTGATTGGTAATTGGTGTCCGGTGCCGGCATCCGGTGTCCGGCATCCGGTGTCCGGCATCCGGAAACTGGCGACTCAGAACGCAGACCCCATACGGCAAACCTCAGACCGAGCCAGTTATGTTCCTTGTAGATGAGGCGGGGGAGGGGTGATTTCGTTGACGTGGTTGAGGGTAGTGGTGAAGCGTCCGGGGTTTATGTCGATGCTTGTTGTACCTCGCGATGCCAGGTGACGGAGGTAGAGTGATACGGAGAAGATATCAACCTCGGGGAATATGGGACTGCAGGAGGAAAGGGTGAAGAAGTGGCTTGCAAGCCTGAGTCGGATTGACGATACTATAGGATACCAGTAGCAAACCAGGGGTCTGGCCACCGCGACGCCTTCAATAAATCCATCGGGAGGATCCATAGGCAGAAACACCTTGGCGAGGTTTTCAAAATCGGTGAAGGTGCCTGAGCGTTTGTTCCACTGTTTTTCATACATGGCATAGGCGTAATCGTTGAGGGCCCGTGCACTCATACCCGGGGTAAGGGTACGGGGTACACCGGCTGTGTACACCGACCAGTTCTTTACCTCCGTCTGATACCATGTTTCGCTGCCGTCGCGGGTCACAACGATCCACCTGTCGAGCCGGTGCCTGCTGCCGGAGGCTGAAGGTTCGGTAGTGGTTATACGGCATTCATAACCTTCACCCTCGAAATAGTGACGCAGTATGCCAAGAACAAGGTCGACGCCCAGGAAGGCGGTTATTGCCGTGACATGCACGGCACGGTCAGCCCTGTACACGTCATAGAACTCCAGCAGTTTGATAATGTTGACTTTCATATCGTAAAAGGATTGCGTAATAAAAATAGGAAATTTTTACGGAACCTTATACCCGATACCTTGCACCTGACACCTGGTACCTTATACCCTATACCCTGCAATCCCGGATCACTTTATATCAGTGACCTTCACTTCAAACGGGGGCATGTATCCGGAGCCCAGGAGGACTGCAATGTCAGCAGCCTCCTCCGGAGTGGAGAACCCATCTATTCGTATCGTGTTACCGGTGATTGTATCGTTGATCAAGGGGGTTGACATGACGGTTCCATTCAGTGTAAGTGCCAGCTGGAGGTCGAGATTATACGCGGTGAGGTTGGCCCATTTATGGCCGGCGGTCATTGGATCGAGTGAGAAATCGACAAACCAGCCATCAGTGCCCTTGCCCAGCTCTGCCTTCAGAAAATCGGTTTCCGTTATCTCCGATCTGCGGTCACGGGTATTTATCTTCACGGCAACCAGCCTTATTGTTTCCTGATTTTCAGGGGCTGGTCTGTTGTCCCACATAACCCTCAGATCGTGGGGCATGAACCAGGATAAATCGTCGAGGGTGAAAATTCTGTTTACCAGGGCAGTGTCAGTTATGCTGGCATAACCTATGGTACATTCCGGTAAAGGTTCCCCCGTATCGCTGATATTGGGCCTTAGGTACCTGAAGAGGGAGGCTCCCGGTCCGAACTCCGGTGATACGGGTTCAATACCTATCCTTTCCGCAACTGACGGGTCCTTGATCAGGGCATCGATACGTATGAGGTATTCAAGTATTTCCGGGAGTTGATATGTCTCCCACACTTCAAAGCGAGCGTCAGTCTCAAGTATTTCTCTTATCCTTTGGGGATCGGGTTTCCGGTTAATGGTCAGGATATATTCATCCTTTGCCCCTGTTGCTTCAGCCGTGGCGGTTACCCTGCCCCCGAATTTCCCGGGCTGTTTGCCTGCGTTCTCAAGCCTTTGCCTCAAGACCTCTACAGCCTGTGCCTTCGCGGTTGCCGTTTTGGCTCGGATCACCTCAAGGTACTTAAGGTTGTCATCTTCAAAGTTGACCAATGAGCTGAGATCGTAAGTATAAAAGTAGGCGGCCAGCCTGCAATCGGGGCATATCTCCGTGAGCTTATTCATAAATACTGAGAGGAACTCATCCGTCATGGGATTATAGGTTTCCCGGGCAAGGGTGAAGACCTCCATGAATGCCGGATCGTTATTATAGTCAGCGATGTGCCGGATGAAAACCGGGTCGTCAATCCGCACAGTTACTTCACTTTTTTCGCTGTCGGTACCGCACCCGAAGGCCAAAAATACCGGAATAAGGGAGATTATAAGCAGGTTCTTTTTCATGGTTTAGGGTTTATAAGGTCTGTATATCAGTCTTTTATGCATCGCGGTGCTCCCACTTACGAGGAAGGCTTTCGGCAGGGCTCCACCAGCCCAGATCCTTACAGAAGTATTTGGAATAAGTGCACAATGCCATTTTATCTGAAGCCAAGAGCTGCGTAACCCACCCAGTGGTGGCTATATGCGGGAGCGGTAATACCCATGCCCAGGTCGTCAACTTTTATGCGGGGGTGGTCGATGCTGCTTGCATAGCCAATAAAGGTGCCGTATAAATCCTCGCCACCGGTTATTTTGCTGAGTTCGTGGCTCATCAGAAGTCCAAAGGGCACGGCATATCTTCCGCACCAGGTCCATTTGTATTCCCGGTGATCAAACCCCTGAACGGTGTATTCAACAAATCGCTTCAGCCTTTCAGGTTTGAGGCTTCCCTTCAGGCAACTGTCAATAATTTCCATCTCATGGGCCCTTGCCATGGCGGTACCCTCCTCGTCGGTCCCATAGGGTGCATAGTTGCTGCCTCCCCACTCCTCGTCACCGTAATGAACCGCATCGGTTGTGATTACAATTGCAATATCGCTGCCCCATTCAAGGTGCGAGCCGTCCATAATTTCCCCGAGGGCGGCGGCAAAGGGAGCGGCTGTCAGCCTCATCCTTTCAAATGTCATGGCGGGAACCAGGACCGGCACTATTTCGATATTGCGGTTATTGTGCTGCAGGAAGGGGATGAGTGCCTCGAGGGAGTGCTCCATGGCATGCATCTCGTCATTTACCATATACAGGCTGTCGGGCAACCGCTCCAAAATATCCCGGCGGATATCCGATACCCTTACGTTGCCATAGGGGGCCGACCAGGCATCGTGGGAGTCGAATATGAGACGGTCCTCCAGTCCGAGACTGCGTGCCTTGTGTGCCACACCAAACAGGACTACAATTTTGGCCCTGACGCCGTTAAGGACTTCGGGATATAGGTTGCCAACGTAGGTGTAGTCATCGTGTGGTGTTATTGCCACCCTCCAGGTGTTATCCCTGCCCTTCGACCAGTCAAGCCGGGAGACGATGCTGTCCATCTGCCAGGCATAGGTGGTAAAGCCTATGGTGTCGACTACTGTCCTGATCTTCTCAGAGTCGTCCGGCTGATTATTGCGGCATGAAGCTAATGTCATGGTGCAGATTAAAAGAAGGAGGGTCAGTGGTCTCATATTAATGAATTTTCATAAAGTTAAGGAAAATCTTACAGCAAGCCCGGAGCAATGGACCAGTTTGTTCATACTCTCAGGTTTTTGCCGAAGGAAAGTACGAGGTCCCTTATTTGCGGAGGAAGTTGCTGAACCTGCCAGGCCCTTTCGTCTTCCACCACCATGCCTGCACTTTTTATCGCCCTGAGGGCATAGTATGCTGCTCCGGGGGCATGGTCAGCCATATGGGCGGTGGCCGCGGCATGCCCTGCTGCACGGGCTACGGCGACGGCTTTTTCTGAGGAAGCCCTCCTCGCTTCAGCGTGGGCTGCCACCGCTGCTTTCCTTGCCTCACCAACGGTTGCTTCGCCCCTGGTCCAGCGCCTTCCGGTATCCAGGGTACCTTCCAGCAGTGAACCCTGGCCGCTGTCTGCCAGATAGAGCACATGTTCGGCACAATGGCAGGCCCATTCCATAAGGAGGTAATGATCCGTCTTCTTCAGAGTTCCTCCCCGGTGTTCCAGAATAAAACGGCTGTCTCTCATTTTACGTTCTGTGAAAGAGGAACTGTCTGTTTGCTAAACCGGTCAAAATCAGAAGTACATTGTGGAGCTGAAGAAGAATCCCCGGGTGAATATCTCTCCGTCGGCATCGTTGAGGTTAACCCTGTTCAGTCCGTACCTGTATACAAAGCTCATCTGTGTCTTCATAAGCACCATGCCGCCTCCCAGTCTCAGTCCGTAGCCGGTGTCGCTGTATTTTGCCGTGAAGTCGGCAGGTGCTCCAGCCTCCCTTCCGGCGAAGATGTAGTCATAGTAACCCCCGGCAATAAAGAAGAGTGTTGGCTGGGCTATGGAGGAAACATGGGTGGTGATAAGGAGATCGAGTTGCGGAACCACCGAATGGGTACGGAGTTTACCTGCTTCCGTCCTGCTCCCTGCCAGCTGGTAGGTTATGGCAGGTTGCAACCTGAAATGGTCGGTAACCTTAACCTGCGACTGCAGGCCATATTCAATTGCCAGAAGGGGGCGTGCATCAAAGAATTCGGTTTTGTGATGGTGGAACGATGATCCGTAACCTGCGAGCAAGCCGATCATTAATTTCGGATCAACCTTCCGGGATATATACCTGCTGTCAGCTTCAAGGTTTTCAACGACTGACAAAGTGGTAGTAAGATCTGCAATCATTTCTGCAACTGAGGCCATCCCCTCAAAGTCAAGAAGGTGTGCGTCATCCTCGGGTTTATGATAGGGAGAGACCAGTCCGGTTGAGATGTAAACAGCCGGTATTCCCTTACCGGCGAAGGGCCAGGTATCGGTACGGGATTCAATTTTGTTCTTCTCTTCCCTGACATTGAGGTTATGCTGCTCAAGAGTCTCTGCAATTATTCTTTCTCCCTCCTTCAGCGACCGGAAGCCTGCATGGTTAAGTCCCTTGTTTTTTTCAAGCATGCCGACCATGTCGAGACTGAACATCATCGCAACATTGAAGCGGTTGTTGATTTCGGTTCGGGCAAAGGCGGTGGAACCTATGAGTCCTGCCTCTTCGCCGTCAAAGGCAGCTATGATGATGCTTCTGCCAAGGCTTTCACGATTGGCGGCAAGCATTTTGCCGACCTCTATTATGGTAGCGACACCCGAGGCGTTATCGTCGGCACCGTTCCAGACCACCTTTTCCCCATTGATGGTTTTCCATCCCATGTGGTCGAGGTGGGCTCCCAGGAGGATGAATTCATTCCTTAGTTGAGGATCGGAACCCTCAATGATGCCGATGATATTCTTCCCTTCGATGAGGGCATAGGTTAACCGGTGGTGGAAGTTATGGATATAGCTGCCGTCGTAGGGGGCTGTGAATCCTGCTTGCCGGTACTGTGTGGTAATGTAGTCGATGGCAAGGCCTTTCTCGGGAAAGGCGAAGCCCCTGCCCGAGAGGGAGTCGGAGGCCAGGATGGTAACGTGGTTGCGGAGGGTTTCTGCCAGCCGTGATTGCTGGGGGAAAAGGCAGAGGGTCAGCAGTGCGAGAATAAAAACAAACAGTATCTTTTTCATTTGTCAAGGGATTAGCACAGCAAAGATAAAAGGCTAATGGGGAAGATAAAAGAGAAAAGACAAAAGTTACGGGTTGCGGGTTTTAACTCCGGTTGCGCCGCGCATGCAAGCTCACCGGAGGCAATTATTGAATTTTGAACCGGGGAGCTTTGCGACGAGCTCGGCGAAGCCAATCCTTGAACCGAACCGCAGGTAAATCGGTAATCGGTCTTTACGGGCTTCGGGCTGTCTTGAAAGTCTTAACTGCCTTTGGCATGTCTCATAAAAACAGAGTGATTCATTGAACACCTTGCACATTAAACCCATAACCCTGCATCGCGACTACCCTAAACTCTGAACGCTAAACTCTAAACCCTGGACGAAGAACGAAGAACGATGAACTACAGGGGCATGGTATGTGATTCGGGTAAAGGGAGTATATTTGGAGGCATTTCACCATTTGTAAACATGGGCACATTCGCGGAAAGGGTTATTGCATTTAACGCTGCATTGAAGCTTGAAGCGGTATTGCCTGAAGGAATAAGGGCAATGAATCCATTTGCGGAGAATTGCGCAGCAATGGAGGCCTCTTCTGCATTTTACAGGAAGTACTATAATGACAACCGTGAGAGGATACTGATACTCGGTATCAACCCGGGCCGTTTCGGGGCCGGAGTAACGGGGGTGCCCTTCACCGACACGAAACGCATGAAGGAGAAGTGCAGTCTTGAGATAAGGGGAATTTCAACGCATGAACCCTCATCGGTTTTTATATATGAAGTAATAGATGCCTGGGGAGGAGCTGAAAAATTCTATTCTGATTTCTATATTAATTCGCCCTCCCCGTTAGGATATGTATCTATAGGGAAGCAGGGTAAAGAGGTTAACTTCAACTATTACGACAGCAGGAAGCTGGCAGAAGCCGTCAGGCCTTTCATGGTTGATTCGGTCAGGAAGCATATAGCCACCGGATGCCGCACTGATATCGCTTACTGTCTTGGCACCGGTAAGAACTACGACTATCTGTCGAGGATGAACAAGGAGTTCAGATTCTTTGATAAGCTGATTCCCCTTGAACATCCCAGATTTATAATGCAATATAAGTCAAGGGACAAGGAGGCATATATCAATAAGTACCTGAAGCTATTGATTATGGCTTCAACAGGTCCCTGTGTCTGAATTTGCTGTGAGGCCGGGTAATACCGGATCAGAAAATATACCTGATGGAGAAAGCACCGGCATCGGCCCAGAAACCTGAATATCCGATGAGGTTCATAGAAGGTTTCCAGTCGATGCCCAGGTTAATAGGGAAATCGCTGAAACTGTATTCCAGTCCGAGAATGCCGTCGACTCCGATAGCTGTGTAGGTGGTGCCGGCCTCACCCCATGATGTTTTATCACCGTTCCAGAAACCGATATGGCCCCCTATACCCCAATACCAGTTAAGACGATCAACATCGAAAGCCCTGGCATGGACCTCGCCCAGGCCTGTGATTTCAAAACCACCCCACCTTGTTACAAGAATACCTTCCACGGCAAGCTTATTACCAAGAAAATGCTTCAGGGTAATACCATTGTACAGACCACCCCTGAACCCAATACCGGTTGAATAGTCCTGTGCCTGAACCGTCGACATAATACCAATAAACAACACAATCGTAATAATAAGTTTTCTCATGATGCAAAAAATTTGGTTTAACACAATCGAGGCAATATAACTATACTATTTGATATATCAAAGGAGCGATCAGTTGAGTTGCCTGACACTATGCCTGATTGAGACTAGCCGGGAGGCAACAGGAGGGAGGGAAGAGTTGTTCAGGGTATTGACTTGCGTGAAGGTGAGAAGTATTTATAGATGAAATAGAATACCAGTCCGGATGCGATGGTGATAAGCACGGCCACTATTTCCGAAAGCTTTGTGCCCATAAGGAGCCACAGGCAGGCAGCAATGCTTATGCCTGCAATCAGTATTCCGTGCCTTAACTTAAAGTAGGTGGTATTGTCCCTGTCGGTATGTCTGAACCGGATAAGAGATGCGGATACCGCGAGGAATATCAGGATTTTGCTGATAACGCTTATTGTTACGGCATAGATAAAGGTTCCCGTAAGTGAAACGAACAGCGCGACGGCGGTAAATATCAGCAGGGACCATACCGGGGTACTGAACCTGGGATGGAGGAATGAAAGGACTTTCGGAAGCTGGTTTTCCTCGCTCAGAGCGAACGGTACTCTCGACCCCACGAGCATGACGGTATTAAGTGCACCTCCTACGGAAAGGACGGCGCCGATGCTTATTATGAGTGCTCCGGCAGGACCCATGAAGAGGCTTGCCGCAGCGGAAAGAGGATATTGCGAATCGGCAAGGCCGGGAAGGGTTCCCATACAGACTATCTGTATCATACCGTAGAAAAGGGCAACGAAGAGGAGAGCAGTCATCAGGGCAAAGGGAATATTCCTTTCGGGGTTCTGCATCTCTCCCGTGTTGACCAGGATTGCCTCGAAGCCCGTAAATGCGAATATCAGCACGAATACCGAGCCGGAGAACTCTGGCATGGATGGCAGTGGCTGACTCGTGTCGAAGAGGGAGGGATTGATGAAGAAGGCACCGACGATGATGAAAAGGAATAGGGGGAGCAGTTTGGCAATAGCAAGCAGGTTATTGGTGAAGGTAGAGGTCTTCACACCCCTGTAGGTAATGTAGGAAAGAGCCAGCGTGATAACCGTTATGGCTATCTGTTTCGCAACTGTAAGTCCGAGAACGGGGTGGAAGAAACCAAGGTAGGAGACTAAAAGGTTAATCTGGGCGGCATATGTTGCCAGGCGGGTGACGAAGAGGATCCATCCGACGGTAACGGCAGGCACTTTGCCGAAGGCCCTGAGGGTGTAGAGGTAGGGCCCTCCCGTACTGGTAAAGCGGCTTGCAACTTCGGCGAAGCAGAGGGCGATGATAAACACTACCAGTCCGCAAGCAAAGATGGCCGGAATGCTGTAGATGCCTGACTGACCTGCTATTGTTGCCGGCAGACCGAAAATGCCTGCCCCGATGATGCTGTTGATCATCAGCAGAACCAGGTCCCAGCGCCGGATCTCCCTCTTAAGCATTCCCTGCAGGTTTCTGTTTTTTTCGAAGCCGTAAGGTAATATTTATTATCAAAGATGCGGCTAATGCGGCCAGGAAACCGAAAAGTGTCAATGAATCGACCAGGTGCGCCTCGAAATCCAGTCCTGTGAGCCTGTCAGCCAGATATTTGATATAGGAGGAAGGCATGTTTGTGTGGCCAAGTTTTTCGAGTATCCTGAAGTGCCAGTCGGTCAGTGGGCAATAACCCGGGGTGCCGGTTATCCATCCCAGGATCAGCCATGAGCCGCCGGTCATAAGCAGGGTAACCAGGTTAGCAATGCGGGTCCTCTTCCAGGTCCATCCGAAAAGGTTGAATAGAACCAGGAAGGAGTGAAAGACCACAAAGAATATGTCAAGAAACCGTAACATCATTCTCTCATCCAGGCAGGTGAACCTTTTGGCTTTGGTTTCCGGCCATAGAACAGGTCATCGGCATGGTATGCGAAGCGCGCAAAAATCCGTGATCGATTTATGAAAAATCTTACAAGGTTATGGAAGGCATTATTTCTGTGACTAAACGGACAGACCGCCATGCAGCGGCCACAGTCGGTGCCGCTTATACACCAGTAGTGGTAGCAGCTGTCTGCGTCAATTTTCCATCGCTCTACCCCGCCAATCTCCTGCATGTCTTCAGTGGGAATCGAGTTGCCCGGACAGCATTCGGCACATTTCTTACAGACACGGCAGAATTCAGTCATATTCGTGTCGGGCCTGTATTTGTCGGGAACCAGGGGCGCATTAGTCGTAACGACTGCTATCCTGACACGCGGACCGAGGCGTGGTGTCATCAGCAGGCCCATTCGGCCTATCTCACCCAGACCGGCGTCACGGGCCACGAGCGGACAGATAACTTCATAATCGCCGTCAATATGAGCACGGCTGTCGTAACCGAGTTTCTTGAGAAAGATGGTAAGCTGGAGGGCAACGCAGGCACTGCGAAGATATTGTTGCGATGATTCGAAGATGGCCGCGAAATCAGGTGCTGCCTGAACATTGTCATAGTTCATCTCTACAGTGAAGGCTATGGCATATTTGTGTCTTCTGATTACCGGTTTGCCTTTGTCGGTGCCACGGCCTTTAATGGTATAAAGGTGGTAATCCTGCAACTCTGTTATACCTGTTGAGTGGGTTCCCAGATAGCGGGTCCATCCTTTAATATACTTCGTCAGAGCCGCAGGTGTAAGGTCGCTTTTTTTCTCTGATACGGGGTGGCTGATGGCTTCATGGAGATACTCAATGAGGTCGAAATTGGCATCGGCGACCGGGAAATTAAGGGGATGATAATTATCACTATCTTCAGAGAGCAGTCCTGGCAACGTTCTGAATTTCGCGTCACTGGCAGCCTGTTCCGGATGGTTTGAGTAGTACTCATCCCACTCCGGCGTGCCGGGCTTCAGCTTCATCCGGGCAAATATCACTTCATGCTCATCAACACTACGTGGTGGGGTGGATGGTTTCATGTCGGCGGATCGCTTCATAATACAATGATAATGAAAAAATGAGAAGGGAGTTCTGGAAAGCGGAATCCCGGACTGCAGGACGGGAGGGTGCGGGCCATCCTGATATCTCCTGTATGATGAGATGTTTCGGGGGATCTGATCATTTTATTTATATTATGAATTCACTAATGGGCATTAGATAAATTAAATTGTTCTTTGAAATTATGAAATAATCGCATCCGCAGCATTTATTTCGAGCGTGACGATTTGAATTAAAAAGGTGGATTTTTGCTTTGAGAAAAGCTTTA
>JAVEWX010000047.1:0-20538 GCA_034004335.1 Bacteroidales bacterium
CACTAAGAGTAGTACCCACCGGACTCTGCAGTATGTTAACCGTACCGCAGTTGTCACTCACAGTGAACAATCCCCGGTAGTCTGGTATGACAAACTCACAACTGCTGTCTACATAGCCCGTGGTGTCTGTAGGCTGGACCGTGATAACCGGTACTATAGTATCCCTGAGCGTGAGAAGTATGTCGCGGTATAGTGTGTTGCCGTGTCCGTCATCTATCGTGAAGGTGATGGTCTGTGTCGTACCGTGACCACTAAGAGTAGTACCCAGGGGACTCTGCAATATGTTAACCGTACCGCAGTTGTCACTCACCGTGAACAAACCCCGGTAGTCCGGTATGACAAACTCACAACTGCTGTCTACATAGCCCGTGGTGTCGGTAGGCTGGACAGTGATAACCGGTGGCTGGTTATCCTCAACTACTATATCATAAAAGCAGGTGGATTCATATCCTGAAATGTTTCTGACTGTCCAGGTAATTGTTGTTGTACCGATTGGAAATTGTGCGCCATTAAGCGTGGCGGTATTTGTAAAGTCATTGACCACTGATGCAACACCGCAGAAATCATAAACGGAGGGGTTCAGGCTGTTATCAGGGACTGTGAAGTAACAGAACCCGGGATCGGTATTATAGCTGGCGGCGGGAGTGGCGCAGGTAATGGATGGCGATCCGTGGAACACAACAGTAACCTGATCAGAATGGGTACACACTTCATAGGTGATCGTCCAGGTGAAAACATAAGTGCCAATTATCGTGACAGTTACATCGCTCTCAGGATCAAATTCATCACTGAATACGGGTGATCCATCAGGGCCGCTTACATATTCCCATTTCCCTGTTCCCTTAAGAGGAGTGTTTGCAGCCAGAGTAGCTGTGAGCGGCCCGCACAGATCCTGATCAGGACCGGCATCGGCAATCTGTCTCTCATAAACGGTAACATCAAAGGTCTGCCCTGTTGAAACGCAGCCGTTTGCATTCTTAACAGTAATGATAAACTGGTAGGTTCCTTCCGTAACTCCTGAGGGAATAGTGATTTGAAGAGGTGAAGCTGTTAATGGTTCATCCGTTACAGGTACAAAACCTGCCATTGCAGGAGTGCCGGCAGTTATGGAGTAGGATGTGGGTGCATGAGTAACACCCGAATATAGTAGATTGAAGGATGTTTCGTTATTACAGACAGGATCTACAAGTTCCAGAGTGATTCCCGGGACAGGATTAACGACCACTGTAGCATAACCAGAATATGCTGAAGAGCAGCTGCCCGATCTCACCTCGGCCCTGTAATCCCAGGTTCCGGCAGAGGGCGGTATCTCAGAATATGTGGTATTTGTGTGTGTGATGTTTTCCCATGCACCACCGTCAAGCCTTCTCTGCCACTGCACAACAATGCCGTTGTTGCCTAACAGAGTCAGTGTTGGAGTTGTTTCCCCCTGGCAAATAGTGCTTCCCCCTGAAACACTGCCAGCAACAGTAAGCGGGGATATTACAAGTGAAACCTGTGTTGCGGGACTTACACAACCATTTAGGGTTTGTGTAACATAGTAGGTGTAAGTTCCCTCGGTGGTCTGACCTGTCACGAAAGGGGAACCGCAGCCAACGGGAGACGACAGACCCACATCCGAATACCATATCAGGTTGCTGCCTGACGCCGGAATACCTGCGACATTGTCAATACAATATTCTGTGTCCGATGCAACCGGAGGGGCAGGCACTGCGGGAGTAACAGTTATAAGCCTCGTAGCAGAACCGACGCAACCATTCAGGTCGGTATATGTATATATAATGGTATGGACCCCTGCACCAGCCAGGGAGGGATTAAAGACACTACCCGATATGCTTCCGGGGGCCGTCGGGCATGTATAGTTACCTCCGGCAGGAAATCCATTGAGGGGATAGACCGCATTGCATGCGCCAGCAGAGAAGAGATTATTATTACTGTTTTCAGGTCCGACTGTTATAAATGCTGTAGGGTTAGAAATATTGGTGTATTCGGTGGCAATCCAACCCGATGACAGGGGCCTGGACATAACCCTTACCTCATCGAGTATACCTCTGTAGTAATTGTCAACGCGGCCTATGTGCCTTATCGGCGTACTTGTGGGTATCTTACCTGCAGCGGAGGTTGATGAATAGACATTAACGCCATTTACATAAAGTATATAGTCAGTACCGTCAAATGTCACCACCACATGATTCCATGTAGTGTTGTCGGGATTTATTACCGCCCCGGGGGTGATCCAGGAATTCCACGTGCCATCTCCGAAACCGGCATGAATTCTATTATTTTGATATACCCAAACTGAAGGAGCCCTTAGTCCTGTTGAGCCCGGATCAAATCCGAAGAACCCATGGTAATTATTGTCAACCTGATTACCTGTCTTTAGCCAGGCAGACTGAGTAAATACAGAGTTTGGTAATATTCCTGTGCCAACATCAAAATAGTCGTTACTGCCATCGAAATAGAGCGCATTCCCGGCAATACCGGCTACCAGATTACCCGATCCCATGCCACCATAAGACGTGCCATTGGCTGAACCCGCTCCGTCATTCAGCTGGGGGGCGGTTCCGGAGGGATCATCACCCATGTGCCAGACACCCTGGTAACCACATGCCCATGTTGATTTTACAGAAGGATCAGATATAATCCCCTGGTCGCCATAAAGCATTTTGATTATGGTGGTTGAGGAAGCTGACAGTATAGGTATCCTTACCCAGGCTATATACTCTCCTGTAGAAGGGTTGTATCTCTCAAGCTGATGGTCGAGTTTATTGCCGTTTTCGTCAGTAAAGATCACATCATACCCGAAAATACTTTCGATATGACCAAACGAGTAGGAATGTTTAAGGTCGTCATCAGTGATAGATATAAGTACCGGGAAATCAGTCAGGCCAGTGCCACCCGATGCAGCATTAATTGTGATCTCTCTGGAATAATTACTGCCAAAGGTCACATAGGGCAGAGGATTAACAGTCAATGTCCCGGTATTACTGCGGGTTGTATTGCTGTTCCCATCTGTGACTATGCAGTAATAATCACCATCGTCCGTGAACTGAGTCGCTGATATCTGAAGGTTCGCAGTGCTGGTGCCGCTTATGCGCCCATCATCACTTAACGGAGTAGCAGGTGCCTTATACCATTTATATGTAACCGGACTGACGGCAGAGGGATCAACCACAATACTGAAAGAGGTTCCCGCCCCAAGGCATACTCCATGAGACACAGGCTGAACTGTAATTCTCGGACCACTACCTCCAATCCCCAGTTGAGTTCCTTCAGCCAGGGATGAAATACCAGTCATCCCGGTTCTCTTAACAATATTACCTGCAGCTGCTGAATGAGTTCCATTCAATGTCCAGTTACCCGCTGAGCCTGTACGCTCAAACAATCTGGTATAAGGCTGAATTGTATATGTGGAAAATCCGGTGGCATCAAGATCGAGATTATAGTTGGTGGAGGCCAGTGAGTTTTTGGCTACAATTTTCCAGTATCCGGTAGTAAATACATTATCAAAAACATACCCCCCCTCCGAAAGTGGTAATCCCGCAATCCCCGGGTCTCCCTCGATAAACTCAACCAGAAGAGAGCCGGGGGTAAGATTAGTGAACCGGGCGGTGAGAGTCTGTCCCTGCCCATCCCTTCCGATGGGAAAAAGGTAGTCGGCAGATGTTGTGTTAATATACCTTTCGAATTTCCCTATAATGATACCCGAGGTGTATACCAAAGAGGCAGGAGAACCATTGGCCAGATACAATATAAAAGAGTCTGTCTGGATATCCCCTGATGTCATAACAAGATTACCATTGACTACAACATCCCCGCACAGACTAATACCGGCAGGGCAATTTATAGTCAGATTGTAATAGGTACCTTTTGGCAGGCTCGCCGGCAGACTGCAATTGGTGATAAAGGAAGATCCGGCATTCCCTGAAACAGAACCATTGGCTGTACAAGGTGACAGTCCTGTTGATGATATTGTAAGAGTATTCCCATTGAGGTTAAGCACGCCATCCGACAAGTTCAGATTACCGTTTACCGTCACATTACCGGAAAGAGATACCCCTGCGGCATTGTCAATGGTTAGGTTAATTACTGAAGAGGGCAGATATGTACCCGTTACCTGAGCTGTTGTTCCATCAAAAATGTAATTTGCAGATGAAGAAAAAGACCTGGCAGCTGTCTGAATAGAACCATTAAGGCCAAGGGGATGCTCTGTTCTTAAAGTAACTCCATCATTAAGAAGGAAAAATCCATTCCCATCAAGGTAATCAGAAGCCCCAAAATCAATTGTTACATCAGTAAATACATTAAAGTCAATCGAATTGAGGATAGTTCCACCGAACCTTCTGATATTTTGCAATCCGCCCTGATTAATGAGGTTAACTACGGTTGATCCTGATCCTTGCTCCCTGAATTGTCCTCCGGAGATAATTAAGTCCCCCGTCAGATTCATGGTTGTCGATCCGGAGGAATTCGTTGTAGTAAGAATTCCGTCTTCTATGTTAAGATTCCCTCCGATATTTACAACGGAACTCCCTGTGGTTAAGGAAATATAGAATGATCCTCCCTTCATATTCAGGTCCTTCCCAATATCCAGCGTTAAACCAGTGGCAGCACTTAATCTCAGGTACGAAGAACCTGTATGTATTATACTTAAGCTTCCAAGTATACTACCTCCGGTGCCAATATTGTAAATACTCGAGCCACTTGTCTGACTTTGACAATTCCATACAAAATTCCCGAAACTCTGAGTTAATCCTCCCGGATTACTCGTTGTCATCCCCCTTACCTCACAAGTGGAATTGACATCCCATGCCGCAACAGGAATTGTGCCTCCATTCCGGCTGTGGTAATAAACACCCTCATCATTAAATGATATTGTTGACCCGCTATTCAATGAAATGGTTCCCGAATTATCAATGGTTCCGGACACATCCAAGTCAATTCCCGCACCATTACTAAGGGTAAGTGTAAGGCCTCCATTAACAACGATAATCCCACCAGCATCAACCACCAGCTGATCAAGGGTCTTACTTGCTGTCAGCGTTGCCGTATGACCATTCCTGACAGTTATTATTCCATCTCCGGATCCGGGTGCTGACCCCGCAGCAACCCATGCGGTACCATTATACCTTTGCCAGCCTGCTGCATTAGCAAAAGTAACATTGACAGCATTGGTCTGGTAATCTCCCGCCGTCTGGCCATAAGCCGTAATAAAAAACAGGGAGGTCAGGATTGCCGCAAGCAATCTCAATCTCCCGAACTTCCGCGTAAGCAGATCAGAAATCCTGTTAAGGGGGTTAGTATATTCTCCCAGACAACCCAAGTTATCCTTCAATCAGTTTCCTTCATTCATTCCGGTAATCATACAACCTAACCGAACCGACTCCCCCTTCTCCCCGGTATTTAAGCCGGCCGGCCAGATTACATGACACCCACCGTTTTCAGGCTGTTACCCGCCTTAAACGGATCACTATTCCAAGACTCCATTACCGGGTTGTTGGTTGCACCCGGCAAGCTCCCAAAATTAAATTTAAAGTTAACAAGATTTTCAATCTTTCGATGAAAAAATTGACCAACATAGCCGATGAATGGACGAATGAATCATTAACTGGTAGAAAAAAGGCCAAAGCATATTGCTCCGGCCTTACTATTTATAATAATTTGAACTGATTATCAAATAACTAACATTGCATCTCCATAGGTACCGAACCTGTATTTCTCTTTCACGGCTTCACGGTAGGCCTCAAAACAGAGATTATACCCCGCAAAAGCCGCAACCATCATCAGCAACGTGGAATAGGGCAGATGAAAATTGCTGACCATCATGTCGGGAACCCTGAATTCGTATGGGGGAAAAATAAACTTGTTGGTCCACCCGTCAAACGGCTTCAACTCGCCGTTGGTCGAGACTGAACTCTCAAGTGTCCTGACAACAGTTGTGCCAATCGCGCAAACCTTGTTCCTGTTTTCATGGGCATCGTTAATCATGTCAGCTGCATCGGGAGTAATTATTATCCTTTCCGAATCAACCTTGTGCTTGGTCAGATCCTCCACATCCACACTCCTGAAATTACCCAGCCCCACATGAAGCGTTATCTCCGAAAACCTTACTCCCGTTATCTCAAGCCTCTTAAGAAGCTCACGACTGAAATGCAGTCCGGCCGTCGGTGCTGCCACCGCTCCCTCATGCTTTGCAAATATTGTCTGGTAACGGTCTTCATCTTCCGGCTCAACCTTCCGGTTTATGAACTTGGGAAGGGGCGTCTCGCCCAGGCTGTACAGCGTTTTCTTAAACTCATCATAGGTTCCGTCAAACAGGAACCTCAGGGTCCTTCCCCTGGAGGTCGTATTATCGATCACCTCAGCCACCAGCAGATCATCCTCGCCGAAATACAGCTTGTTACCTATCCTGATCTTGCGGGCCGGATCAACAAGCACATCCCATAAACGCTGCTCCTTGTTCAGCTCCCTGAGAAGGAACACCTCTATCTCTGCACCCGTCTTCTCCTTATTGCCGTAAAGCCTGGCCGGAAAAACCTTGGTATTGTTGAATACAATCACATCATTCTCCCGGAAATACCCCACAATATCCTTGAATATCCTGTGCTCAATAGCCCCGTTCTTCCTGTCAACCACCATTAACCTCGATTCATCCCTGTTCTTCGAAGGATACAATGCAATAAGATCCTGCGGTAAAGTGTACCTGAACTGCGAAAGCTTCATATTTTACCTCTGTGTTTAAAATGAAAGATCGTTATACGGATTCAGACGCTGATTGTTTCAGCAAAATCACAAATTTTTCAAAATTTTCGGGAGTTACTGCATCGCCAAGCCTGTATTCACCTATCATTGTCCTCGTCAGGCTTACCAGGTGTGCACCGCTGCCCAGGGCAATACCAAAATCCCTGGCCAACGACCTGATATAGGTGCCCTTACTGCATAAAACCCTGACAGTAACATCATTACTATTAATCCCCAACAGCTCCATCTCCCTGATCATAACCTTCACCGGCTTCGGCTCCTTCATTATCCCCATCCTTGCCAGTTCATAGGCCCTCTTACCATCAATAAGTTTGGCTGAAAAAACGGGTGGAACCTGGACCTGCTCCCCGTGCATGCCTGCAATCACCGACCCGATCATCTCTTCAGTTATATGTTCGGTCGGATAGGTCGCATCGGTCTCCGTCTCGAGGTCATGGGATGGTGTTGTGGAACCAAGCCTGAAGACAGCAATGTACTCCTTGTCAAGGTCTGTCATCAGTGCTATCCTTTTTGTCTCCCTCCCGGTGCAAACAATCATTAGTCCCGTTGCCAGGGGATCGAGTGTACCCGCATGGCCCACCTTAACCTTCTTTCCCCCCGAAGCCAGCGTAATGACCCTCCTTACCTTGTTGACCAAGTCAAAGGAGGTCCAGTACATCGGCTTGTCGAAAGTCAGTATGCTTCCCTCCCTTAGACTTTCAAGAGTCACATCCTTCATCCTATCCCAGCATAATTGAAATCAGCCCCACAATGAGGCAATATATTGAAAACCACCACATCCCGCTCTTTTTTACCAGCGCCAGCATAAACCTGCAGGCAACCAGTCCCGCCACAAACGCTGCAACAAACCCAATTACTATTTCTGTAATATTGCCGGAACCGTGAACTCCCTGCCCGTCTGCAAATTCCAACATATTTGCGCCAATAACCGGCAACAGTACCATCAGAAACGAAAATCCTGCCACCCTGTCGCGACTTATTCCCAGCATCATGCCAGTTGAGATTGTGGCTCCCGACCGTGAAATACCGGGTATCACCGCCACAGCCTGCGCCAGTCCTATAATCAGGGCACTCCCGAACCCTATGTCGCGGCCCCTGTCGGAAAAGAAGCGCGTAAGAAACAATATCAGTGCTGTCACAATCAGCATCAACCCTACCAGCACAAGCTTCCCCTCAAAGAGCGACTCGATGCTGTCTTTAAAGAACAGCCCGGCAATGCCAACCGGCACCATCGACCACAGGAGCAGCACAATATATCTCGTCTCACTGTTCCAGCGGAACCGGAACAAACCCCTGACCAGATCACTAAGCTCCTTTCGGAAAACAATAATGGTGCTGAGAACCGTTGCCCCGTGTACCGAGACTGTAAACGCTAAACCCACTTCAGAATCAACTCCGAAGAGATACTTACCCAATTCAAGGTGCCCCGAACTGCTGACAGGTAAAAATTCCGTCAGCCCCTGTAAAGTGCCAAGGATAAAAGCTTCGAACCAATCCATGTCATTCAGAATGTGAAAATCCCCTTTTACTCCTTAGGCCTTTTCATTATGGCATAGATCTCAAAGACAAAGCCGGCCAGTACCAACATAGGGGCAAGAGTAATCCGCCGGAAACTGAATATCTCCTCGCTGAATTCATCAGGACTCTCAGCCCTGCCCCCGATCATAAGGATAAAACCTATGACAATTATCGCGAATCCAATGGCCATTAGCCTGTAGTTCTCACGACCCAGGGCAAAATTCAGCTTCTCTTTCTTTTCATTCTTAACTCCCATCTCTTCAGATATATAGTTTGTCCTCAGATATGCTGAGGTAGCGGTTAACGGCAAAAAATGTGGAGACAACATTAATAACTACCCCCGTGATAATGATGATGACCATCAGTAAAATCAGAAGGTTAATATTCTCAAATGTAAAAAGGCTGAAGAACTCTCTCTCCACAAGGTAAAGCATCCCCACAAGAAGCAGAAGAGCCACGAGGGCAGCCAGTAATCCATAAAAGACGCTCTTCACAAGGAATGGCCTGCGGACAAAAGCCCTGGTTGCTCCTACAAGCTGCATTGTTCTTATTATAAACCTCTTCGAATAAACCGAAAGGCGAACCGTATTATTGATAATGGTTATGGCTATCAGAAAGAGAAACAGGCTAAGCACTCCCAGGAACAGACCTATCTTCCTTATGTTCTCATTGATAAGGTGAAGTACCGACTCCTGGTAATACACTTCATTCACTACCGGGAACTCAAGAAGGTATTTCTCAATTATCACAACACTGTCGGGATTGGCATAGCCGGCATGAAGATACACATCTATGGTTGGAGAAAGAGGATTGTATCCAAGGAAACTAAGAAAGTCCTCACCCAGTTCCTCTTTTAGCTTGGCCGCTGCCGCTTCTTTGGAAATATACTCCGTTGATTTAATGAATTCCTTGGCATCGAGATCCTTCTTAAGCATCCTTATGTCAGCCTCCTTCACATCCTCATCAAGAATTACGGAAAACGACAGGCTTTCCCTGAAATAGTCTGACAGCTCCCTGGCATTTATGATTACCAGTCCCAATATACTCAGCAGAAACAAAACAAGTGAGACACTGACAATCAGGGTCAGATACGAACTCCTTAGTTTTGTCTTAGATATACCCGCACTGTTCCTGCTCACCCGCTCCCCTGTTTTGGTTTCAAAAATAGTCAAGTTTATATATAAACGAAAATATGAACCTACATATTTTGAACAAAATCAGGGCTTCACATATGTGCAGCCCTGACATGTACCATCATTCCGGACACAATTACTCAACTATCGTTACCCACCCGAATGTGTCCTCGACATCACCGTACTGTATACCCGTAAGCCTGTTATACAGTTTCATGGTCCATGGTCCGGGGTTCCCGTCACGGCAATATTCATAAACCTTTCCGGCTACCGGATCATCAATCCTGTTGATCGGGCTTATCACTGCAGCTGTTCCGCAAGCGCCCACCTCTTCAAATTCAGCAAGCTCTTCAACCGGAACAGGTCTCCTCTCGACCTTCATTCCTATACTTTCGGCTATCTGCATGAGACTCATATTTGTAATAGAGGGCAGGATACTCTCAGACTTCGGAGTTATATAGGTTCCGTTCTTTATTCCGAAGAAATTGGCCGGGCCGCATTCATCAATATATTTCTTCTCTTTGGCATCAAGAAACAGGGCATTGGCATAGCCTTCATCCCTGGCCTTGATAATTGCCCTGAGACTGGCAGCATAGTTTCCCCCAACTTTAATATTTCCGGTTCCCAGCGGAGCTGCCCTGTCATATTCGCGGCAGACTCTCATGTTTACAGGCTTGATACCACCCTTGAAATAGGGACCTACAGGTGTCACAAAAACCAGGAAAGCATACTCACCTGCAGGTTTGACTCCAACCTCTGCGCCCGATCCATAGAGCAGTGGCCTGATGTAAAGCGTGGCTCCCGACCCGTGTGGTGGAACAAACCTCTCATTCATTTTGACCGCTGTTGTTACAGCTTTCCTGAATAATTCGACGGGAACCTCGGCCATGTATACGCCTTTGGCAGAAGACAAGAGCCTTCTGGCATTTTCTTCCCAGCGGAAGATACGGATCTTTCCGTCCCTGCCCTTATAGGCCTTCATACCCTCGAAGGCCTCCTGCCCGTAGTGCAGGCCCGTTGCAGCAATGTGGATGTTTATGTGTTCCGATGATGAGATCTCAAGCTCACCCCACTTCCCGTTACGGTAGAAGCACCGCACGTTGTAGTCTGTCCTGATGTAGCCAAAAGGCAGGTTTTTCCAGTCGAGATTATCCATGATTTTATTATTATTAAATTATGTAATCAGTAATGCCCCCAAATGTACATTATTGAGGCTAACGACCAAATGATTTTTTACCCCTTCAGATAAGAGGCAAAGAAACTGGCAAGGTTGTCCCTCTGTATATCAGAAGGGACACTCCTCAGCATCCTTGCCGTTTCAGTCATGAACTCATGCTGCTCAAGAAAGGCAGTTTGACCGGTAGTCCACTCACCAATATCCTCAATGTTGACTGTCTCCCTTATTTCCTTCATCAGCTTTTCGGTCTGCTTAATATAATCAACCCTGCCAAGGTAATCATAAACCGAATCATGTATTATCTTCATCTGTTGTGTATCGAAATCTCCGGTGTAAAACCTGTATATAAGTTCCTTGGCCCTTTCAACCGTCTCTCCGGTGAAACCCAGGCGGGGAAGTATATCGTCAGCCCTGTTCCTCGACATCTCTGATGGATTGTCATAATCATCTATAAGCCCTGTATAGAGAAACAAGATCGCCAGTTTAACTACTATATAATCTTCTTCCTTCAACTGTTCGGCCCCCGAAAGTATGTCTGCCTGTGTTGAAATACCCTTTATCAGCGACGAAGTGTGAAAATAATAGTTGGGCGGAGCCTCATCATCAAATAGTTTGATGACGTATTCCTCAACATCGGAAAGCTTCATGGTCTGTAGCCTCAGCATAAACCTTGCATTCGGTGAAACGCCGTCATCAGTCATATCAGGCTGCAGTCCGGTAACAAAATACATGTCAAGCTCACCCTTGTACTTGACCGGCATCTTGCCCCTGTGAGTGCATATGAAAAAGTCTTTCACAAACTCAAACGTCGTTCCAGAAATATTAATTTTCCCGGCTTCCCCCGATGATTCCATCCTGCTGGCTGTATTGACGGTGTCTCCCCAGATATCATATGAAAGCTTCTTGTGACCCACAACACCCGCTATCACTGTACCGGTATGTATGCCTATCCTTATATCCCAGAAATTCCTTCCCTCCTTTTCAGACTCACTCTTCAGCTCAGCCATATACTGCTGCATCTCAAAAGCTGCCAGGACCACTTCAACCGGATTGGTCCTGTTCTTCTCGGGAATGCCTCCGGCACACATATAGGCATCGCCTATAGTCTTTATCTTTTCAATATTATATTTCTCCACTACCGAATCGAAATGAAAGAAGAACCTGTCAAGCTCATCTATAAGTACTTCGGGATTCATCTCTTCGGCAATCCGTGTAAAACCCTGGATATCACTAAACAATACCGTCACAAAGTTGTACTTCATTTTGGACGCCTTACCCTTTGACATCAGCTCATCGGCCGTAGATTTGGGAAGAACATTTGAAAGAAGCAACTCCGATTTCTCCTTTTCCTTTATCAGCTCCTCGGTCCTGACGTTGATTATCTGCTCAAGCATATAACGTCTTCTCGCAAACCGGTAGCTCATCTGTTCAAAAAGGTACCAGACCAGAATCAGTACCAGCAAAGGAAGACATATCTTCGCAGTATTCGTCAGGTACCATGGTGGCAGTATTCTGAACTCGAGCAGCCTTACCTCTCCGCTATTACCTTCCTGACTGGTGAAGTTGAGAAACAGGGTATAGATACCGGGAGGAAGGTTTGTATAGTCCTTAATATGGTCATCCCCATCAAAGGAGGGTTTTGTGTCATACCCTTCAAGAAAGTAATTCAGCCTGTAGCCCTGATATGCATCAACAATAAATGTAAGGTTCCTTACCCTGTAACTTATTGTCACTATCTTTCCGCCAACGGTATATTGCTCAATATCAGTTTTTACCAGTACTGAATCATAATCAAGAATGAGATGTGTAAGGCCGGGAATGACTGTGCCACCTGCCTGCTGCGAAAATGTGCTGCCTAAAGGCATTACCAGGAATAATAAAACAACAGCCGGCTTGATATTGATATGATTAAATCCGGAAAAAAACTTCATTTTTCAATTGTCTGATCAAATGTAATACTTAATGGAGACGTTACAAAACCGTTCTTCAATTTTGACTACTTTTGTCCGAAACCCATCCGGATGAAGATACTGTTTGCCACAAACAATGAACATAAAGTCAGGGAGATAAACGCTATACTCCCGGAAAGTATTGAGCTTCTGAAGCCTTCCGATGCCGGCTATTACGATGATATTCCCGAAACCGGCGATACACTTGAGGAAAACGCCCTGATGAAGGCTCGCAGGATTTTTCAGATTACAGGCATCCCCTCCTTTGCCGACGATACAGGCCTTGAAATTGAAAGCCTTGGGGGAGAACCCGGCGTGAGGTCTGCCAGGTATGCCGGAGAGGATAAGGATATGGAGAAGAATATTGCACTGGTGCTTGAAAGGCTTGGGTCAACAAATGATCGCCAGGCAAGGTTCAGAACAGTAATAGCTTTTGTAACAGCTAAGGGAGAGCATCTGTTCGAAGGCACAGTATCGGGAACCATCTTAAGGGAAAAAAGAGGAACCTCCGGATTTGGCTATGACCCTGTTTTTATGCCTGACGGAAGCAACCTCACCTTTGCAGAAATGACAGGCGATCAGAAAAATGAGATTTCTCACCGGTCGGCTGCATTCGGAAAACTGTCCCGGTTTCTTGCCATAACAACTGACATACAATAAATTGCATGATTATCAGTTAATATTGCAATGAAAAGACTTCTCCTTATTTTCCTGGCAGCAGGGGTTTCAGTAATGGTTGCTGTCGGCCAATATCCACAGCGAACCTGGCACGATAATTTCAGCTATAACTACGGAATGTCTGTTACAGAGGGGGATGCAAAATTATTCTGTTCAACCATCTCGGGTATTATTGTTGCCGATACCCGTTACAATTCCGTCACACGGCTCTCAACCGTGAACGGGTTAACTGAAACTAACATCAGGACTATAGCCTGGTCGGGCGAAACGTCAACCCTCATCATAGCCTATGCAAGCACCAACATTGATCTTCTTAAGGACAACAGCATCGAAAATATTCCGGAGGTGATGCGCAAAAGCATCCCGGGATTGAAGGAGATATACAGGATCAGAACAAGGGGCTCATTCGCTTACCTGGCATGCAGCTTCGGTATTGTTGTACTCGACCTTAACCGTAACGAGGTTCGCGACACATGGAAACCCGGCACGGGGACCCTGTCCAACCCCGTTTATGACGTTACCTTTCTCAATGAAAAGATCCTGGCAGCCACCTCCACCGGTGTTTATGAAGCCCCCCTGTCTGCAGAGGGCCTCGCCTATTTCGGCAACTGGATCAGGCATGACGGATTGCCGACCCCGTCGGCTTCCTATAACTGTATTGCAAATGTGGACGGCAACCTGTTCGTAAACCGTAAATCATCAGCATCAGATTCCGTTTTCATCTATAACGGTAACTGGAACTACCTGTACAACACAGGAGGTATATCCAACCTTACCTTTGAGGCAACAGGGGACAGTGAACTGGCTGTTTCATCGGCACTCGACGTAAAGATTCTGACCCAGGCAGGAGCCATAACCAGAACCATAACTGCTTACGGGGAATTTGAAGCAATGCCATCAAATGCCCTTAAGAACGGTTTAACCGTATGGATAGCAGACCGGCGCTACGGACTTGTTGCCATCCATCCGTCCGGACATGAAGTATACCTTCCCGACGGACCCGACTATAACAGCGTCATTTCTCTCACTGCATCCGCCGGACATGTTTATGCTGCAGGTGGAGCTGTCGACAATGCCTGGAACAACAGCTGGAAAATGCTGGAGGTCTCATACCTCATTGACAACCTCTGGTCATCTCTTCCACAGTCAGACTTCAGGGACGCAATGAGGGTCATTCCGGGAAAAAACAACAACTATTTCGTATCTACCTGGGGTATGGGGCTACTTGAATACTCGGGCACCACGCTGCTCAATCAATATAACGAATACAACTCACCCCTCAACAGCATCATCCCCGGAAGTAACTATACAAGGATCTGCGGCATGGCCTTCGACAGTAACGACAACCTCTGGATTGCCCAGTCGGGAGTCACACAAAACATCAAAGTACTTCGCCCCGACAGGTCGTGGATCACTCTTCCCGTAACAGTTGATGCCCCAACCCTCGGAGACCTGATCATTACAGGCACCGGGACAAAATGGATTGTCCTTCCCAGGGGTCACGGACTTTTCGTCCTTAATGACAATGGCACTCCCGGGCAATTCGATGACGACACCTACCGCAAACTGATTGTACGCGACACCGATGACAAAATACTTTCTTATGTATATTCGGTCACCGAGGATCTCGACGGAAATATTTGGGTCGGAACCGATCAGGGCCCGGCAATCTATTACAATCCCGACAGGGCTTTAACGGAAGATATCAGGGCCGTCAGGATCAAGATACCCAGGAATGACGGCACCGGTCTTGCCGATTATATGCTTGGAACCGAGCTTATTACATCAATAGCCGTAGATGGCGCCAACCGCAAGTGGGTTGGCACCTTCAACTCTGGAGCCTACCTCCTGTCGGCAGACGGCACCAGGATGATCGCCGGGTTCAATGAGGACAACAGCCCCCTTCCTTCAAATACGGTGGCAAGTATTGCCACCGATCATTCAACAGGACTGGTATGGTTCGGTACCGCAGAAGGCATTATCGCCTACCACAGCGATGCCCCTGCCGGAGGTGAGAAACTATCAGGTGTCTATTCATTCCCCAACCCCGTAAGACCCGACTTTGAAGGTGTTGTCACAATTGCCGGACTGGTACGCGACACCCGTGTAAAGATTACCGACATAAGTGGTAACCTGGTCTTTGAAACAATCTCAACCGGCGGAGAGGCCACATGGAATCTGAATAATTACAGGGGACAAAGGGTGTCATCAGGTGTATACCTGGCCTTCTGCTCAACCCCCGACGGGTCAGGGTCGGCTGTTGTTAAAATTCTGATTGTAACAGGAAACTGACAGATCAATCAGGAGTTATTATACTCTGTATCCTCTCTATCTGCTGCTGCTTGTTAACCTCCCTGAGGTTCCTGGCAGTCTGGGTAAAATACTGGTGCCCCGATATGAATTTCACCTGCAACTTGTTCCAGTCATTGAGTGATCCGATCTTGTTCTGAGCCTTGAGTTCCTCGTAAAGGGTGTTCGATACGGGAATGAAATCGCTCCGGCCCAGGTAATCAAGATCCGAATCACACATTATGTTTTCAATCAGGTTCTTTGGTTTTGGAGGCAACTTTGTCGCCATTATCGCTTCACAAATCCTGTCTATCTGTTCAGGTGTATAATTGTACTTCGGAAGCATCTCCCTGGCAAGTACGGTCCCATGATATTCATGGTTATCGTATGCTACTGTGTGACCGGCATCATGAAAAAGGGCCGCTGTCTTCAATATCAGTATCTCCTCGTCATTACATCCCTCAGCCCAGCCTATCAGTTCCACCTCGGTTACCACGTCAACGGTATGTTTGACATTATGATAGTGAAGGAAGCCGGGCAGTTCCTTCTCAAGCTTGTCAAGAATTTCCTCCTGTATGTCAGTGAACTGTATCAGCCCGAATTTTATCCTGAACGCATCATTTGGTGTTATGCCGTCACCATTAACGGAAAACTCAGGCTTCAGTCCGACAACCTGGTACATCTGCAGGTCCCCTTTATATTTCACAGGTAACTTGCCGAAATACTCACATTCGAAGAACTCCTTTACAAGTTCATAGGTCATAACGGAAATCAGCAACTTGCCACGCTCCGAGACTGTTTCAACCCTGCTGGCGGTGTTGACGGTGTCTCCCTTGATATCATAGGAAATCTTCTTCTTGCCGGTAACCATGGCGGTGACCGGTCCGGTGTGAATGCCAACCTTCATATCCCAGATATGATTGCCCTTGCCTCTCTTCTCATCCTGGAACCTGATCAGAAAACTGCGCATCTCAATTGCAGCCTTCACCACCTCAACGGGGTTGGTTATGTTCTTTACCGGTATGCCTCCGGCCAGCATATAGGTATCACCTATTGTCTTTATCTTTTCAATCTTGTACCTCGAGGCTATCTGGTCAAATTCATACAGTATCTCATCGAGCTCATCCATGATGGAGGAAGAATCGCTGCCCTTAATGAGTTCCGAGAAACCGTGAATGTTGGCAAAAAGAACGGTGGCCATGTCGAACTTGAGCGACCGCTCACGCTGCTCTGCCAGCGATTCATCGCCTGCAAAAGCACCCGGAGAAAGCTTTTCCAGCAAAGCCTTCTGCTTCTCATTTGCGAGGGTGAGCTTTTCATTCTGCTTCTGAAGCTTCTTCACAAGCTCCTCAAGCTCCTGATTCTGCTTCGCAAGCTTAGAGATACGCTTAACCAGTTCGTCAATGCTTACTGCATTCATTCCGGCACCTGATTGCTGAAAATTAAACGGTAAATATACAATTTTTTAAAGAAACCATCCCCTGGTGCCAGGTCAGCACGGCACAATTGCTAAATTTGGGATATCTACGGAATACAATGATTGAAAAGACTGGGGGCATAGTAATAAACTACACAAGGTACAGCGACCATTCGGGTATCGTCACCCTCTTTACCGGAAGATTCGGAAGGAAGGCTTATATGGCCAGAGGCATAGGCAGGGGTAAAAAAGGAATGCCTGCTGTAATGTTTCAACCTCTTATGATCCTCGACATCGAAGCTTACCACAACCCTGCGAGAGAGGTGAACAACCTTAAGGGCTGTTCACTGTCATTCATACCTTCAACTATTCCGTTCAGTATACAGAAAAGCACCATCTCAATGTTTCTGGCCGAGATCCTCAATGCATCCATCAGGGAGGAACAGGCCGATGAGGAATTATACAGGTTCATAGAGAAATCGGTTATCGCTCTTGACGAATGTGAAAAGGGAACCGCCGATTTTCATCTTCTGTTCCTCGTTTTGTTGTCACGACATCTCGGCTTCGGCCCCTCCTCTCCCGCATCTGAGTTTCCTGCCATCTTCGATCTGAAGAACGGCATTTTTGCAATGGTGCCTCCCTCTTCCGGACTTTACATGAATACCGGCGAGGCAAAAATCCTGTCCCTCATGCTTGAAACACCCATGACCGATGCTGCCAGACTGAATCTCACCTCAATGGAAAGGGGGAAGATGCTGGAGCAGCTTCTGAAGTATTACTCATTGCACCTGCCGGGATTCACAAACCTTAAATCACTCGGGGTACTCCGGGAACTATTTTCCTGAATACCCAAATCTGAAATCCTGAAATACAAAATTCCTTCCCTATCTTTGCCCTGCAACCAATCAGAAATATGGCCATAATCCCTTCAATTGTCAACTGGCTGTACAACAAGCGTCTCGGACAGATCGACCTCTTCCGGAAGTATCCCTTCGAAACCCAGGAGGAGATACTCTTCAAACTCCTGGCCAGGGCATCACAAACCGGATGGGGAAAGAAATATGATTTCTGTACCATAGAGACTGTTGACGATTTCCGGCGAAGACTGCCACTTGTAACCTACGAAGACATTGCACCTGAGGTGGAGAGAATGCGAAGGGGTGAGACAAACATAATGTGGCCGGGTGAAATAAGGTGGTTCGCAAAATCTTCCGGCACAACCGACAGTAAAAACAAATTCATCCCTATAAGCAACGAAGCACTCGAGGACTGTCATTTCAGGGGGGGTAAGGATATTCTGGCAATTTACTTCTCAAACTATCCCGAAACGGGCATATTCAGGGGCAAGGGACTTACCCTGGGAGGCAGTCATCGGATCAACAGCTTCAGTAACGATTCGTTATATGGCGACCTTTCAGCCATCCTGATACAGAATGCACCCTTCTGGGTGGATATAATCAGAACCCCCAGGGCAGAGATTGCACTCATCGAAGATTTTGAACTGAAACTCAAAAAAATTACCGAAGCCACCGTTAACGAAAATGTCACAAGTATCTCGGGCGTTCCATCATGGTACCTTGTGCTGCTGAATCACATCCTCAACTATACCGGACGCAGCAATATACACGAGGTATGGCCGGAACTCGAGGTCTTCTTCCACGGCGGAGTCAGCTTTGAACCATACCGGAAAATATATAAGGAGATAATCCCGGGTGAAAAAATGAATTATGTGGAGAGCTATAACGCCAGTGAAGGATATTTCGGTATTCAGGATGATCCCTCCTCCGCCGACATGCTCCTGATGCTCGATTATGGAGTCTACTTTGAGTTTGTCCCTGCAGAGATGGTAGCCGACCCCGGTGCACCATGCTGCCATATAGGCGAAGTGAAAACGGGTGTCAATTATGCAATCATAATCTCAACCAACGGAGGACTATGGAGATATGTGATAGGTGATACCATCATATTTACATCTCTTTATCCCCATAAATTCAGGATAACGGGCAGAACCAGGCACTTCATAAATGCATTTGGGGAGGAACTGATAATCGATAATGCAGAAAAAGCGCTGATGGAGGCATGCAACGCTACCGGCGCCCTGATCACGGAATATACCGCAGGTCCTGTATATATGGATGCCAGGTCCAAAGGCTCACATGAATGGATAATTGAATTCGAAAGGGAACCCTCTGACATCATTCTTTTCAGGGACCTGCTCGACAGGGGGCTGAAAAAAGTCAATTCCGATTATGAAGCCAAGAGACATAATGATGCCACCCTCCTCCCACCGGTTATCAGAAGTGTCCCCAGGGGATCCTTCATGCAGTGGTTCAGGGAAAGAAACAAACTCGGCGGCCAGAACAAAATGCCAAGGTTGTCAAACAACAGAGAATATATTGAAGATTTTTACAGAATTGCAGGAATAAATAGTTAGCTTTATAATTGATTCTATAAACTACTAATCAGCTGATAATATGCATATAGCAATCGCAGGTAACATAGGCTCAGGTAAGACGACCCTTGCCGGGCTCCTGGCTAAACACTACGGATGGACACCCCACTATGAAGATGTGGAAACCAACCCATACCTGAATGACTTCTATGAAGATATGCAGAGATGGTCATTTAACCTGCAGATATATTTCCTTAACTCACGCTTCAGCCAGATACTTGAAATCAAAAAATCTGGGAAAACAGTAGTGCAGGACCGGACTATATACGAAGACGCCTATATTTTCGCTCCAAACCTTCACTCTATGGGTCTGATGTCAACCCGTGACTTTGACAATTACCTTACCCTTTTCACCCTTATGAGCTCACTGGTGGAGCCCCCCGATCTGCTCCTCTACCTGAGGGCCTCGGTTCCCACCCTTGTGAACCAGATACAAAAAAGAGGACGGGATTATGAATCATCGATAAGGCTTGATTACCTGAAAAGACTCAACGAACGCTATGAGGCATGGATTGAATCATATAAATCAGGCAAACTGCTTATAATAGAGGCCGATCACTACGATTTCCCGGATAATAAGGACCACCTTAGTGAAGTTATGGACAAGATCAATGCGGAACTGCATGGCCTTTTCTGATAGCCTTACCGCTGCAGTGTATTAAATAATTGTATCCCCGATGATGAAAAGAAGACTTCGATTACTATTCCTGTTGCCTGCATTATTACAGGCAACTCTCATTATTGCGCAGGTTGACCTGTCTCAACCCATACCTGCCGACCCTGCAATCAGAACCGGCAGGCTCGGCAACGGGCTCACCTATTTCATAAGGCACAACAGCGAGCCGGAAAATAGGGCAAGCTTCTACATAATTCAAAATGTCGGAGCACTACTCGAAAATGATGACCAGAACGGACTGGCTCACTTCCTGGAACACATGGCATTCAACGGAACGAAACACTTCCCCGGCAACAGCATAATAAGCACCCTCGAGAAACATGGCATTGCCTTCGGAAGAAATATCAACGCCTTCACCTCCCATACCGAAACTGTCTACAACATTTCTGATGTTCCGGTGAATAACCCCGGACTAATCGACACATGCCTGCTGATACTACACGACTGGTCGGATTATGTACTTCTCGATGAAAAGGAAATAGATGCC
>JAVEWX010000048.1:0-20532 GCA_034004335.1 Bacteroidales bacterium
AGTTTTGCCTATCATTTTGCAAGCTTTTTAACGAATCTACCAAAATGCCTGCAAACTGACAAACATTAATATTAACTTATATTATTAGTTATCAACAATATAGATACATTTTAAGGGTCGACTATTTACAGAAAAGATAGAAAATATGGTAATAAACTTTTACTAAACCCGCTAATAGTAGATTTACATTCAAGACAAAGACAAATGACAAAAATAACAAAGTCACCTCTGATAATTATCCTAATCGCAATTAACCTGACAGGCTGTTTGAAAGTATTAGGTCCTCATGATATTCCTACTACGGTAACCGATATTGACGGTAACACATACAATACAGTAGTAATTGGTACACAAGCATGGTTTAAAGAGGATCTTAAGACCACTAAATACAACGATGGGACTCCAATACCACATGTCACAAGGAACGCTGAATGGGAAACTCTAACATCGGGTGCTTATAGTTATTATAATAATTCCGGTTCCACCATCGAATATGGGGCATTGTACAACTGGTATACTGTCGATAATAATAAAGCAACTAGGATGGCAAGTAATGGAGGAAAAAATATCTGCCCTGTTGGTTGGCATGTCCCCTCAGATGACGAATGGACAACTTTAGCAACCTATTTGGGGGGTAAAGATATAGCAGGTGGTAAACTTAAAGCTGAAGGAACTTTCTATTGGGCTGAACCAAATAAAGGTGCAACCAACGAGACAGGATTTACAGCCCTTCCTGGAGGCATACGCATACACGATGGAACATTTAACAGCAGGCGTTTAGCTGGGATATGGTGGAGTACAACAGAATACTCATCAACAACTGCCTTAAGAAAAGTAATAGTTAATAATTACACATATTTAGGTGGACACGACAACCCTAAGCAGGTTGGCTTGTCCATACGATGTATAAAAGATTAGTTTATCTATTCCATTTCAGATCGAGAGTCAAATAATTACATTTTAGGTTTGCAAATAATCTTAATTCCCCAATTTGGTCCTCTTTTAAATGGATCTGGCTCACAAAAGGTTTCAAGGTGAGTCAGCGCATTCACTATTCGATCGGCATCCTCCTTGCGGAGGATCGAAAACGGATGGAGGGTTTTACATCAATAATTGCAGAATACAATATTGCAAACAAACTTGCATATGATATTTAGCGAAAAATTTCGTCCAACATAGCGTTAATATTATCAGCTAGCTTCTCTCTTTCCAATTGTGATACGTTAATACCTTGAAGGTTTATCTCCTCCGCTGAAACCTGTTTCTCCTTCGACTTTATTGTTGGCAGTTTTATTGAGTACTTGGTATTGTTCATAGTGTATTCTAAAATGAACTCACTGGGGGTCTCATAAAATATCTTAACCAAAACCATTCCGTCATGTGTGTTAATGTAGGTATAAGCCGGATTGGCATTTGGTTTAAACTTTTCTATCTCATTCTTTCTCATTCTGCAGGTATCGTATGGAAATCTTTATTGTTCTTTCGCTAGTAAAGATAATGAAACCTCACTATTTGTCCAATCCCTATTTTTCAGAAGACCTGTTCCAATTCAACCAACATCCCAGATAGACCTCCCCTATAAAGAATGAACATTAAACCTATTATATACCCTTTTGGTAAGCCACCCCTTAACATCCTCCTTGAAGTCTGTGTCGGTCATGATTCTCTCGAAAATATCTTCGTTGTCCTTCATCCGGTCGATCAGTATCTGGATAAAAATCTCCTCGAAGGCGTATTTGAAGTTTTCAATCGGATTACTCTGGGCTCTCACCTTTAGCTCGTCATTCTCAATAAGGGCTTGTTCAAGCTGGTCGAAATACAGTCTGTCAGCATCAGTAAACTCTGTGCCGTATTTGTTGTTCAAGAGGCTGATAATGCTGCTAAGTTTCTCTTTAAGATCCTTTGGCTTGGGTATTCCGGCGTCAGTAGGAGGATCCACTGTCCCTTCACCCTGAGTCTTCAGCAGGAGATCGCCTTCTGCAATCTTCTGAAGTCTGTAATACTCCAGGGCAACCTCGTTATCAAGTTTCAGTCTTTCGGTATAGTCTGACTTCGGAAGTTTGTTGAGCAGGAAGCGGCCATATGAATAGAGCTTTTCCAGTTCCACATCCTGAAATGGCATTATCTGTGACAAAAAAGAATATAAATGAACGAAAGCAGTCATTGACTTCTTAAACTCATCTCTGGCATCCTCATCCGGAATACCTTTGAACCTGTCAACTGCCGGGTCAATAAATGCATATAGCTTGCCCTGATCCTTAAAGGTGCTTGAAACATTATAGAACACCTTTGAGAAGCCATCTACCTCGCTGTGGTAATAAACTCCTGCGGAATCAAGTTTCCCTTTAAGATCGTAAAGATGGTTAGGGTCAGTTGTCTCCGTCATGGTTGTCATTTCATAATAAGGCTGGAAGGAGTCTATGATGGTTTCCCTGTCATTTGCAAAATCCAGTATAAAGGTGTCCTCCTTCCCTGGAAAGGTCCTGTTCAGCCTCGATAGTGTCTGTACTGCTTTAACGCCTGACAGTTTCTTGTCAATATACATGGTGTGTAGCAGCGGCTGGTCAAATCCGGTCTGGTACTTATCAGCTACAAGTAAAATCTGGTAGTCCGGAGTGGCGAACTTTCCGGGAAGCTCCTTCTCACCATAACCTGTGAGCTGAGGCTCTGTAACTCCTTCCGGGTATAGATCATCCACAACGGCTCCTGAGAATGCTACCAGGGTCCTGATCTTGTGCATGCCTTTGTCATAGCCTTTCTCCTTGATATAGCTATTAAACTCGAGGTAGTATCTGAGAGCATGCTTTCTTGATGATGTTACCACCATAGCTTTAGCTTTCCCCCCTATCTTCTTCATAGTGACCTGGCGAAAATGCTCAACCATTACCTCAGTTTTTTGTGCGATACTGACCGGGTGTAGTGATGCAAATCTGCCGATTGCTTTCACAGCTTTCCTTTTATTCAATTCCGGGTCGTCAGAAATTGCCTTGGTAAACTGATAATACTCCCTGTAAGTAGTATAGTTCTTCAGCACATCAAGTATAAAGCCTTCCTCAATTGCTTGCCGCATTGAATAGAGGTGGAATGGCTTTGGCTTTCCCTCTGAGTCCTTATTGCCGAATACTTCAAGGGTTTTCGGTTTTGGGGTTGCTGTGAAAGCGAAGACACTAATGTTCTTCTGTGGTCCTCTCTTCAGTATGGCTTCCCTGATGAGATCATCTTCATCGCCTATTTCCTCCTCAATACTTCTCTCTAACTCCTCCTGTTCTTCAGGAGATATATTCCGTCCAGCCAAGGCTTCGGTCATCTTGCGGCTTGCCTCTCCCCCCTGGCTACTATGAGCTTCGTCTATAATAAGAGCATAATTGCGTTCCGGAATTTCTGCGAGGTGCTTGAGTGCAAACGGGAACTTCTGAAGGGTGGTGATTATTATGCTTGTGCCTGTCCTGATGGCTTTGGCGAGCTGCTCAGAGCTTTCGTCAATACGGTCAACAACTCCTCTTTTATGTTCGAACTGCCAGATTGTATTCTGAAGCTGCTGATCAAGAACATTGCGATCTGTGACGACAACTACTGAGTCGAATACCCTATTGTCACGTTCATTGTACAGACTGCTCAGCCTGTATGCAAGCCAGGCAATGCTATTGCTCTTTCCACTACCAGCCGAGTGCTGAATAAGATAATTTCTGCCCGGACCATTATCCCGTGAATGGGAATTAAGTTTCCTTACAACATCAATCTGATGATAGCGGGGAAAAAGAAGGTTCTCCCGGACATATTTTTTACCCTCGATGGTAAATTCATCCCTTTGGAGATGCATGAAGCGGGCCAGTATCTCGAGCCATGTATCGATACTAAGGATCTCCTCCCAGAAATAGGCTGTCCTATAAGAACCATACCCCTCTACGGGGGGATTCCCGGCAGCATTCCTGTGCCCCTTATTAAATGGGAAAAACCTTGTACTTTCCGACTCAAGCTTTGTTGTGAAATAGACATCATCCGGGTCCAGAGAGAAGTGGACCAAAGCCCTCTTCTTGAATTGGAACAGTAGCTCTCGAGGATCCCTGCTCGTCATATACTGCTCCATGGCATTCCTAACAGATTGCCCCGTGAAGTGATTCTTAAGCTCAATTGTGGCTACCGGCAATCCGTTTAAGAACAGTACAAGGTCGATACTCTTTTTGCTCTTCTGCGAGAAATAGGTTTGCCTTGTTACAGACAGCCTGTTATGACTGTGCAATTCAAGAGTTTCGGGATTGAGTCCACTGTCAGGCTTGAAATATGCAAGACGAAATTTACAACCACTGTCGGTTATCCCATGCCTTATGACATCAAGGGTGCCTCTGAGTTCAAGCTCCTTACAGAGCCGCTGGATGAATTTATTTGGTGTATCCTCCCGATAATACTCTGTAAGCTTCTTCCATTCCTTTTGTTGAGAACTCTGTATAAACTCAAAAAGAAACCTTGTATCAAGAGCCGTCTCTTTATCATAGTCCTTCTGGAGCCCCCTGTGCCATCCATTTGAGCACAAGCTGCCTACAATGGCAGACTCAAACGCCGATTCTGTGTGGATAGTTTCCGTGTTCATTATCTTAGGATATTCGCTGACGCAAGCAATCCAATAAATGGGGTACGCTTCCTGTACAGCGAGTTTGGTATGAAATCCTTTATGGTATTTGTATTGATCAAATCGAGTGCACACACAGAGGTGAAAGCCGCCATAAACTCTTCCTTTGAAATCGTTTCTTCCTCCCCGTCATTACGGTTACCACCTGAGTAATAAACTAAATCGCCGCTAAGGTAGGATTTGTAGACAATGCCGGATACACTGCTGAACCGACCATTAAGCAGTACGTAGTAAGCTACTATGGCCCATGCAAGCTCTCCATCGATCTTTGCTATCCTCATATCAAGCTACTTTGATTTTTCCTGTAACTACTTCGCTGATTAATGCAGCACGGAACTCATTGAGCAAATCTATTTCTTGCTCAATGAGTCTTACTGATCTAATAATACGACCTGATTCCCTTTCGAGATATTCAATAATAGACTGCTGTTCGTTGATTTGCGGAACAGGAATAACAAATGACCCCAATTGCTGAAAATTCAAGCCTTCCCTATTTGCTCCATTCTGACAAGTTTTTATGTATGTCTGCCCAACAAATGAAACCAAAAAGAAATGGAGGAATTTGGTTGACATTGCTTGATTGGGTCTTACTATGCACACATGTTGATTCACGTTTCCTTTTCCAAAGCCATCGTGTACATAATAGCACCTGCCAATAGATGCCCCTGTTATATTGAGCAAAACATCTCCTTCAAGAATTCTGCTATTACTCATCAATTCGTCTACATCCTCTGATATAAATGCCAATTCATCAAGTCTAAGTCCATCAGAATATATATTCTGACTTCTCAGCAGTGGAACCCCCTCATGCAAATATACTTCTGACCCACCCTTAGGAGTAATACCACTTCCAATCTTGATTGCGAGGTACTTCAACTTCTTCTTTTCCCAGTTTTTCCCGTGGCCGCTGACTGCTTCATTTATAACTGCTGCCTGCTCTTCCCGAAGCAATTCAATGAGCCGCTGCTTGTCAGAGATTAACTTGTCAATCTGTGCGGTCTTTTCATCAAGGTAATTGGCGATGGCGACTTGTTCTTGCTTTGGGGGAAGAGCAATTCTTTCATTGAAGTAGGCATAAGTATCAATATTCTGAATACCTGTAGTTTGCTTAATTGACCTTGTGTTTACTTTGTCCCTATAGAGCTTTTTGAAAAAATAGAAAAGAAATCTGCTATCAACAACCGTTTCTATCAATCTCAACCTTGCTATAAAATTGGAAGAGACGGCTTCAATGCCCATTATATCATAGAACCCAACCCTCCCCACAGGTGAAGTATCTCCACCACCAGATTTTTCGATCAACAAATCCCCAACCATGAGACTTCTTTTAGTAAGGTCCTTTTCTGGTATGCTCCTTAAGGTGTTGTTCATGGGTGTGACCTTATCAAAATCACTGTCAAAGTCTGCCACACGTATACATATCACATCGTTCCCATCACCTTTCTCTTCTTCTCCCCATACCCCGTTCTGTTCATCTTTTATCAGTGATTTTATACGAAGAAGCTTCCAGAATGAAGGAATATCGCCAATCCAATCGACCCCACTCGGAACATATTTACTAAATCTACTCATAGTTCAATAACCTTTCGAATCATCCCAGCAGTCTCTTCCTCCAGTGCCAAAATATCCCTTCTTATCTCTTCAAGGCTCCTTAATGGTTTGTAGGTGTAGAAATACCTGGTGAAGTTTATTTCATAGCCTGTTTTGGTCTTGGAATGATCAATCCAGGCATCGGGCACATGAGGCAAGACTTCCCTGCGGAAATACACTTCTATATCTTCTTTTAAAGGCACGTTTTCAAAGTCCCTGAGTGATGCATCAGGCAATAGGTTTCCCTTCCTGTCTGTAACAATCTCTCCTTTATCAGTCCGCTTGGGTCTTTCTACCGTAATCCTGCTGTAACCGAAGTCATCATTATCATATATCTTGCAATGCTGGCTTTCCTGAAACTCACCATAGATCTCGGTAATGAGCTTGATGGCTTCCTCATGAATCTCCTTGCGCTTATTTCCAAGGCTTCGAAGCATTTTCCTGTAAAACGGATTATCCTTCTCCTCTATGCCTGATCCGGTTGCATTGATGAGCTGCACCTTGCCCCTCCTTTCCGGTATCTTACGGTCTGTGACAATCCAGACATAAGTTGAGATACCGGTATTATAGAAGAGCTGATCAGGCATTGCGACAATTGCCTCCAGCATGTCGTTCTCTATTATCCATTTGCGTATATCACTCGGACCACTCCCAGCCCCTCCGCTAAACAGAGGTGATCCATTGAAGACGATTCCGATCCTGCTTCCACCGGTGGTTCTCTTCATCTTGCTGATCATGTGCTGAAGAAATAATAGAGACCCATCACTTATAGCTGGTAGTCCCGCTCCAAATCTGCCGTCAAAACCTTTATCGTCGTATTCCTGTCTGATTTTTTTCTCCGATTTCTTCCACTCGACTCCAAAAGGTGGGTTGCTTAGCATATAGTCGAATCTCTCATTCTCAAGGCCGTCCTGGGTGAAGCAATCGCCAAACTTCATATTGGCAGGGTTCTGCCCCTTAATGAGCATGTCTGACTTACATATTGCATAGGATTCGGGATTGATCTCCTGACCAAAGACCTCAAGCTTGGCATCAGGATTAAGCTCATGTAGGTATTCTTCTGCAATACTCAACATACCTCCGGTGCCGCATGCCGGGTCATACATTGTCTTCACTATCCCCTGCTTCCTGAGTATATCGCTATCATTCACAAATAGCAAATTCACCATAAGCCTGATTACCTCCCGGGGTGTAAAATGTTCCCCAGCGGTTTCATTGCTGATCTCAGAGAACTTCCTGATCAACTCCTCAAAAATGTAACCCATTTCAAGGGAGCTGGCGTCTTTGAATAAATCCCCTGCTTCTGCAAACCTTTTTACTACCAGATAAAGCAGGTCATACTCCTCAAGCTTTCTTATCTGGTCCTCAAAACTGAAATACTCAATGATCTCTTTGGCACTCTGAGAATAGCCATTGATGTAGTTCCTTAAGTTGGCGGCAATATTGACATGATCCTTAGCAAGCTGGTAGAAGTCAAACCTGCTATGGTTATGAAATTTTGCTTGAGCTATGCTATTGAGGAGCGGGTCGAGAATTTCTGTTTTTTTTGTTTTATGTGCTTCATAGGCTTTGAGCACATCTGATTTAGTTGATTCGAGTACGAAGTCAAGCCTTCTCATTACCGTTAATGGCAAAATGACCTTCCCGTAATCTGCCTGTTTATAATGTCCCCTCAACAGATCTGCAATGCTCCAAAGGAAGTTCGCTTTTTCTTTAAAATTGTTCATCAAACAGTACCGTAAAAATGAGTATCGAATATAGGTATAAAAACCTTTCTACACAATTACCAGCCTGTTCGATGAAGGTCTGATGCCATAAAATTTTTAAAAAAAATTTCCATCGCCGCCATATATGCACTTTCACGAGCCACCTCACGAACAACCCCCACTGGGGTATGGGGAGTCAGAAGCACCCCCACCAAGACAAATAACTATTAATAATTAACACCTAAGCATCATGGTAACGATCACAAATTATGCTGAACGTCAGAGTACTGACGGCAAGAAATTCTACGCTCTCATCCTCCAGGGAGGAATAGAAATGGTTCTGTCGGAGGAATCCGGAAGATATTACGCTACTGCCAAGCAGGCTTCCATCTCATCAACATTCGATGAAAAGACCTGTCAGGGGCTTGTAGGGACAAAGCTCCCGGGCAGGATAACAAAAGTCCAGTGTGACCCATACGAGTACACTGTCAAAGAGACTGGAGAGATTCTGACCCTCAAGCACCGCTGGGCATACAGTCCGGATGAAACAGGAAGAAATGAAATCGTTTATGAAAGCGAGCCTGTCGCAGTGACCGCAAGATTTTAGAAACCCGGGGAAGAAGGAGACTAATCATCTCCTTCTCCCCTTTTCAAACAAAACTATAGGAACTATGGAACTACAAAAAGCCGAGCGCAAACAGGCAGTTATCAAAATGGGGCTTCAGGGACCTTCAGGGTCCGGAAAGACCTACAGCGCCCTTCTGCTGGCCTACGGGCTCATAAACGACTGGAATAAGATAGCCGTTATAGACTCCGAGAACCACTCAGCAGATCTATACGCACACCTGGGAGGGTATAATGTTCTCAACATCACACCGCCATTCTCCCCTGAGAAATACATTGAAGCAATCTCAGTCTGTGAAAAGGCTGGTATGGGAGTTATAATCATCGACTCGATCAGCCACGAGTGGGACGGATCTGGCGGCATTATTGACATCCATTCCAACATGATGGGCAACTCATTTACGAACTGGAGTAAGGTAACACCCAGACATAACGGTTTTGTAAACAAGATCCTTCAGAGCCCGTGTCATATTATAGCCACAATCAGGTCGAAACAGGACTATATCCTATCTGAACGAAACGGGAAAATGGTACCTGAGAAGATTGGTTTGAAAGGAGTAACGAGGGATGGTATGGACTATGAATTCACGATAGTACTGGACATCGACCTCAAACATGTTGCAACTGCTTCGAAAGACCGTTCAGGTTTGTTCATGGATAAGCCGGGAGCTGTAATAACTGAGGTTACCGGAAAGAAGATAATGGAATGGTGTCAGAGTGGGGTAACTCTGAGTGACATCGAGGCACAGATCGAAAAGTGCACAACTGTAGAGGGGCTTCGTCATATATTTCTCAAATACCCGGAACACCGCAAAAAGCTTGAACCAGCCTTATATAGCCGGAAAGCAAGAATCGAATCCCTTGAGAATGTAGTTAATACATAAACACTGTGTCATGGAAGAACTAATGATTATCAACAATGAGGATGTTGTAGTTGAATCTGAAGCAAGTCAGGAATCGGACAATCGGTTTATGGTTGCCAACACTCAGTCGATTGAATTCGACCACCTCAGGAAAAAGTGTACCATACCTGTATTCAGTAAGGATAACGAGAGTACTATAAGCCATCAGGAATTCATTGATATTGCCGGGCAGGCTGCAACGATGGCTTTCGGTAGGGAAAAGATACTGAGCCCCGCCATCCGGGTTTCTCACCCGATAAAAGGCAGAATCCCTTCAGCAGTTGGCAAACCAGCAGTTGACCTTCAGGAGCACGAGAAAACAATCTACTACGAAAGGATGGCATTTGTCTACGAAATACCATCCATAGAGGAGATAGTAAACGGAAACAGGCTGTCATTAACTGTCGGCGGTGTCAGGGCTTATAATATGGAGAACTTGTATGGGAGGAAAACCGATGAAAAGTTTAAGGTCTTCATAGGATTCAAAAACTGGGTCTGCATTAACCTTTGCATCTCTACTGACGGTTTCAGGGATGAGATAAGGGTAAGAACTCCCGGGGAGCTATTCAGCTACATCTATGAACTCTTCGCAAGGTTTAACTACCAGAGGCAATTGAGAATCCTCAACGATCTTGGTGACATGTCTTTAACTGAAACGCAGTTTGCACAGCTGATAGGCAGGCTCAGAATGTTTCCGTTCCTCAAATCGCGTGACCGTACCGGAATACCGGCACTGGAACTCGGAGAGGCGCAGATTAATTCTGTAATCAGAGATTACTATCAGGACAAATCATTTTGCAGGAGAGATGATGGCACCATAGACCTGTGGCGTTTCTTTAATCTCCTTACCGGAGCCAATAAGAGCAGCTACATTGATACATTCCTAGGGAGAAATGTCAATGCCCTGACATTTACCCAGGAGCTGTCAGATTGCCTTTCTACCGGTAAACCCTTCTGGTATCTCGATGGATTACAATAAAGCTCTTGATGATATCGGAAAGTACTGTGATCCTTTCAGCATACTTGCAATCGAGGGGAGGCGGCTTATTAAAATAAGCTGTCCGTTCAGGGTAAAGGTCCTCGAGGATTACAGCAAACTAAAAAAGGGTGATATCGTATCTGTTGAAAAGGTAATGGTAACCAGGGACCTCAAAATGGTATACATAATAAACGGAGCAGGATATTACTTCGATTACTTCATGATAATGCCCTGACCAAAATCAAACCGGGGGAGTGTACATAATGGATGTATGCTCCCTCATTTTAAAAATTAACATATATATGAACAAACAGATAAATGAATTACACGCATCTGAGGTACAATTAATATACCGGTCAAAGATCCCTGCCAGTCAGAGAGTACAGATTTGCAGCTCTGCTGATGCACACAGGCTATTTCTGGATCACTGGGATAAGGATACGATAGAGCATGTTGAAGAGTTCAAAATATTGCTCCTTAACAATAAGAATATTGTTCTGGGAATAGCCACTACCAGCAAAGGCGGAACCACAGGTACCGTCATTGATCCACGAATAATATTTCAGTACGCCCTGAAGGCCCACGCATCAGCAGTAATATTTGCACACAACCACCCGAGCAACAATCCGGCACCAAGTGAGGCAGACATCCAGATTACAAAAAAGCTCACAGGGGCTGGTGCGATGCTTGATGTCAAAGTCCTCGATCATATCATAGTCTGTGGTGACGGCACTTATTACAGCTTTGCTGACGAGGGCAAGCTATGATATCTCTTTTAGAGATGTGCATATCAGGAATGTTTATCAACCATGAATAGAGATATACAAAATGGATATGACCATACCATGAGAGTATATAAGGACAACCTCCCGGCAGATATTTTCCTTTAATTGTGTCGGAATTTGCGTCTTATTTGCGTCTTGCAAAAACTGAAACCCCTCTATATCTGTCGATTAGAGGGGTTTTTCAGTACCCGGAGCGGGACTTGAACCCGCACAGCCGCAATGGCCACAGGATTTTAAGTCCTGCGTGTCTACCATTCCACCATCCGGGCATTTTTTCTCTCCGATGGTGACGAGGCAAAAATAGGAAAAAAAACGGAAACCGGTGGCCGGTCTTCAATAGCTTCGCCCTGAAATGGCATGAGTAGGCGGCTGAGCCGCCTAATGCGTAGAATAGCTAAGCCCTTCTTTGAACCTGGCCGCAGGCAATTATTGAATCATTGAATCATTGAATCATTGAATCATTGAATCATTGAATCATTGAATCTTTGAATCATTGAACCGGGGAGCGAAGCGACGAGCTCGCCGAAGGCAATCTGTGAATCTGGAATTTTGAATTCTGAACCGAGCCCGGCAACAGCCGGGCGAGCTCGCGACCAAAGGGAGCAACCGTAGCCGAAGTCGAAGGTAAAACCAGAAACCTGGAACCTGGTACCAGCAACTAAAAGAGGGAGCCCCTCTCTCATCAGGACTCCCTCTTAACGTTACAGTCTTACCTGTAAAATCAATACCGTACAAGCACCGGCTTGCCGAATCCTACGGACTGCAGTGGTGCAAGCTGCGTGGCAGCATCGCCCACGACTACGTAGTACATTTTCATCGGGTCGATGTACTCGCCGGCAATCTCCTTATGCTTCTCAACGGTAAGGGACTTGATGAATGCCTCCTCCTGCTTGATATAATCATCCGGAAGATCGTAGGTAACAATGGTATTCAGCATGCCTGTCAGGCTGCCAAGCGTCTCAAACCTCAGGGCATTGCTCTTCATCAGGGCGTCCCTGGTGAAGTCAATATATTCCTGCGTAACTCCCTCGCGATACTTCAGCATCTCATTCTTAAAAATGTTTACCGATTCGAGGGTGCCTTTTGTTATTACCTGCGATGATGCGGTAAATATGCCGAAGTTTTTCATTCCCGAGAAGGAGGATCGAGCTCCGTAGGTATAACCCTTCTCCTCCCTGAGGATCATGTTGAATATACCATTGAAAGAGCCGCCCAGCTTGTAGTTAACCACCGTTGCAGCGTGGAAATCGGGATGAGACCGTGGTATTGACGGTGTGCCGATGCTTATTACCGACTGCTTGGCATCAGGCACGTCAACGAAGACAATAAACGATTTGGCCGGTGGTTCAGCCGGGGGAGGAACAGGCAGGTCAACATCCTTCTTCTGCCAGTCAGCGGTTAGTCCGGCAAGGGCTGCAACAACCCTGTCCCTGTCAACAGCGCCTGCCACAACGAAGCTTGCCGTGGAAGGTGAGAAGTACTTATCCCAGTAGCTCTTAAGATCATCAATGGTGATGGCGGCCACACTCTCCTCAGTTCCCTCGCGATCGTTGGCAAGAATATGATTTTCACCATATATAAGGGAGTTGAGAGTACTGCTGGCCAGGTAAGTGGGATTGGCCTTATTGCGTCTCAGCCCGTTAATAATCCTGTCCTTGGCAAGTATGAACTGTTCCTCATCCCACCGGGGTTGGAGTATCATCTCCTCCACCAGTTCAAGAGTCTCCTCAAACCTGCTTGAGAGGGAACTAACCCTCAGGGATATATCCTCGGTTCCGGCGGAGAATGATATTGAGGCCCCCAGCATGGCAATTGCCTCCTCGAGCTCCTCGGGAGTCTTGTCCCTTGTGCCCGAATTCATCAAAGTGGCAACGAGGTTGGCAACGCCCGGCTTGGTGATGTCGTCAGACATCTGGCCTCCAAGGATGGATATCTGATACTGCACAAGCGGCAGCTCGCTGTGGACGATACCCAGGACCTTCATGCCATTGTCCATTTCTGCCCGCCATACCGGGGGTATAGTCACCTCGGGATCGGGACCGATAGGTGGCTGGACCGAACGGTCAAGCACCGTCTTGGTCTTTACAATCTCCTCATCGGGTATACCGGAGAGGTCCACCTCTGAAGCCTGTGTGACATCCTCCTCAACAATATCGGCCTTAACCGAATTATTTGCAATAAGATGGGTCTGGCCCCTGGGCACGAAGCTGGTTGCAACATAATGACGGCCCTTAATATACTTGTTGTAAGCTTCTTTGATATCCGCTTCAGTTACTGACCTTATGGCCTCACGATCCGTCTTGTAATACTCGGGGTCGCCGGCATACATATTGTATTCAGCCAGCTGGAAAGCCTTGTTCTGAACGCTGGCGAAGTTACTTACGAACCTGGTCTCATAACCTGCCTTGATCCTTGTAAGTTCCGTTTCACTGAATCCCTCTGACTCGAACCTTGCCAGTGCCTCGAATATTGCCTCTTCAACTTCGGCAAGGCTGACGCCCGGATTTGCGGTAACGCTGAAGGTAAATGTGCCGGCAAGTTCCTGCGAGCCGTTACGGGCTGAAGCCCTCGATGTAAGTTTCTTTTCCCTTACCAGTACGGTGTAAAGGGGTGATTTCATTGTTCCCGACAGAATGTCGGCAAGGAAATTGAGGGCGTAGGAATCCTTTGAATACCTCTCGGCGCCCGGGAATACCATAGTGAACATTGGGGCCCTGGCAAAATTATCCTCGTGGAATAGTTTCTTCGTTTCGGTAAGGGTCACCGGCATTGGTGACCGTGGCGCCGGTTTCTCGCCTGAGGGAATTTCACCGAAATATTTCTGTATCATTGCCTTCACCTCTTCGGTTTCAATGTCGCCCGAGACCACCAGGGTGGCATTACCGGGAACATAGTACCTGGCGTGGAAAGCTTTCACATCTTCAATTGAGGCATTGCTGAGGTCCTCCATCTCTCCAATGACCGTCCAGCTGTAGGGATGGCCTTCGGGGTAGAGAGTACGCGCAATCAGAGCCGAGTTATGACCATAGGCTGCATTATCAACGCTCTCCCTCTTTTCATTCTGCACTACATTCTGTTGAATGGCAAGGGCTTTCTTTGTTACCGTGTTGGTGAGGTAACCCATCCTGTCCGACTCCATCCACAGGACCATTTCAAGGGCATTCTTGGGAACCACCTCGTAATAGTTCGTGCGGTCCTGGTTGGTGCTTCCGTTGAGTGACCCGCCGGTTCCCTGTATCAGCCGGAAAAAATCATCCTGACCGACATTCTCTGACTCCTGGAACATCATGTGTTCAAAAAGATGAGCAAATCCTGTCTTACCTGGTTCCTCACGGCTTGAACCCACATGGTAATAGATGGCGACAGAAACGATAGGATCGGAATGATCGTGATGCAGGATTATATCAAGGCCGTTTTCAAGAGTGTACTTCTCGAGGGGGATAGTCATGGTATCCTCCGTTACAGGCCTCTTGCAGCCGCCTGCCATCAGCATTGCAGCCGCACAAAGAACAAAGAGATTTTTTATCATAATCATCAGGTTTGATTTGTTACTGTATTCAGAAACCATAAATATAGAAACTTATACTCAGATTCCGGGAAATACCGAGGCGGAAATTGGGATATTATGCAACATATAAACAGGTATCGATTCAGGCAGATATTTAAGGCTGTTTTCCCGGGAACCGCGACCTGAATGAAAAAGCCGCTTCATCTCTCCCTGAAGCGGCTTTCGTGAGCGGGAAACGAGACTCGAACTCGCGACCCCGACCTTGGCAAGGTCGTGCTCTACCAACTGAGCTATTCCCGCAATTGTGACTGCAAAAATAACACTTTTTTCAATAATGCAATAGGGAGCGAAAATTTCGGGAGGAGGAAAGTCACCTGCCCACGGGGCCCCATTCAGCCAGCCTGCCCTTCTCAATAAGAAGCCATGTGCTGCGGTATATCCACTCCTCCATCAGCACGTTATTTCTGGTAACCCTGTTGATCCTGTCGGGTTCTCCCCAGGCATCCTTAACCATCTCGGGTGTCATCCCCTTCCATATCTTACCGGCATATATCCTGGAGGCTATGTTCTTTCCATACTTGTGTTCCAGGTAGGTCATGCGGTTCTCGGGACTGACCTGGTATTGCTGCCGCGCCTCCTGTCTTACCGCCACGGCGCTGTCGCGAACCTGGCCCTGCTGCCTGACCTCCTGCTGCACCGCTGCCTGCCGCTGTACCTCACGCTGAACCGTAGTGTCAGCAACACCCGTTATCTCAACCCTGTCGGCAACAAGGTAACCGGTATACTCAAGGTACTTAACATGTACATACACACTGTCGCGGTCGAGAACAGCCACTTCAGCACCATTTGGAACAATCATTATTACCGTGGTAAGGTCGTCCTTCTCGCCGAAGAGCCTCAGCGCCCCCCTGGTAACCCCCTTCAGGGGCTGCTGTACCTGCAACCGGTTTTCGAGTTGCTCAAGCAATTCTGTTTTGACCTGCTGACCGCAAACGGCCAATGCAGTAATTGTCAACACTGTTGCAACAGCTAAAATCTTCTTCATGTCAGTCATCTGTTTCTGTTAAAGCCTCAAAAAATATACCAAGAAACAATAACAGGTGTTCCATCTTCGCGGCACCAAAGTACCCGACTATTTTCTCCTTATCATCATTACTCCGTCCCTCAGGGGCAGTATGACCTTCACCACCGAATCATCAGCCTTCACCATTTCGTTGAACCTGATAATTCCAAGAGTTTGCGGATCGCGGCTGTTACCCTGCGGCGCCTTGCCTCCCCACAGCACGTTGTCAGCAAGGATAATCCCTTCCTTTGCCAGGTGGCCGATTGCCAGGCTGTAATATTCACAGTACTCCCTTTTGTCACCATCAATGTATATGAGGTCGAACCGGAGACCCAGTTCTGGGACTATCTCCTGTGCCCTGCCGGTGTGGGATACTATCCTGTCAGCAAGACCGGCACGCTCAAACCAACCCCTGCTTATATCAGACAGCTCGTCATTGTCATCGACAGTGTGGAGGATTCCTCCTGGCGGTAAGGCCCTTGCCATAGCTATTGCAGAGTACCCGGTAAAGGTTCCTATCTCCAGCACCAGACGTGGTTTTACCATGAATGTTATGAATTCCAGGAACCTGCCCTGCAGGTTACCGCAGGCCATGTTAGGGTTAACGGCATTGAGGTGGGTGAACCTGTACAGCCCGGTGAGCAGGGGATCCTCCGCACTGCTGTGGTCAGTAATGTATGATTCCGTTTCCCTGTCCATGAACTTACCTGTAAACCAGAGATGACATCTGTTCCGCGGCAAGCACCTCGTTTGCCGTCTCCAATACCTGACTGGCTGTTATGGCTTCTATCTTACGGTAGACCGCCTCTGCACTGTCTACCCTTCCGAAAACCAGCAGACTCTTGCCCATACTGAGCATCAGATGCTCGTGGTTCTCATACGAACGGGCCAGGTAACCCTTTATCTGGTTCTTTGCCCTGGCCAGCTGAACGGGGCCGAGGGAAGTTTTCATCAGCCTGTCCATCTCTCTCCGTGCGATGCTGAAGCTTCTCTCGATGTTCCGGTTATCGGTTCCAAAGTAAACCGAGAAGATACCGGTGTCGGAATAGGGTGTATAGGTCGACTCAACAGCATAGGCGTAGCCCTTCCTTTCACGCAGCGACATGTTCAGGCGCGAGTTGAGGGCCTGTCCGCCAAGGATATTGTTAAGGAGATACATCACTATGCGACGGTTATGATGCAGGCTGTATGATATATTGCCGGTTATGCAATGAGCCTGGTTGGTGCCTGTTACCCTGGTTATTGTGGCAGGACTGTAATCATTGCTGTAACCGATCCTCTCAGGGCAACAGTTAACAGGCATCGGTTCGAAATACTTCCTGAAGAGACGATCAGCCTCCCGGAAAGATATGTCACCCGCCGAACAGAAAACCATCCTGCTGGTATCGTAGTTGCCGTCAATATATTTCCGGATCATCTCCTCTGAGAAGGTTTTTACCGACTCAGGCGTCCCGAGTATATTCCTTCCCAGGGGCGAATGCCTGTAAACCTGCTCATCGAACTCATCGAAGATAAGCTCGGCAGGATTGTCAAGGAAGGAATGGATCTCCTCGATTACCACCTCCTTCTCCTTCTCTATCTCCCTGGCCGGGAACGAAGGATTGATCAGAATATCAGAGATAAGCTCCACAGCCCGGCGGTAATGCTCCCGAAGCACACTGGCGTAGATGGCAGTCTCTTCCCTGGTGGTGTAGGCATTAAGCTCTCCTCCCACGTCGTCGAGGCAGCTGAGGATATGGTAGGCCTTGCGACGCTTTGTCCCCTTGAAGAACATATGCTCTATGAAGTGAGCCATCCCCTGTTCATCAGGGGCCTCATCACGCGAACCGGCATTGATTATTATTCCGCAATGAGCCACAATACCCCTGACGGGATAGTGAACCATCCTGATTCCGTTTTCAAGGGTGCTGTAATGCAGTTCCATCTGATGAGAAGGGGTAATGGATTGCAAAAGTACTCCTTAGCCCCCATGAATCCAAACATTTATTTTTTAAACTATTTGCAGTATAAAATTTGACCACTATATTTGCAGTCCCGAACAGGGTAGGGTGCCATAGCTCAGTAGGTAGAGCAACGGACTGAAAATCCGTGTGTCCTTGGTTCGATTCCGAGTGGCACCACTTAAAAGAGAGTGGGAGTGAGAGCGAGAGCGAGCACTCTCACTCTCTTTTCTCACTCTCACACTCACACTCACACTTCCTTTTTGTGAGCGAGAGCGAGCACTCTCACTCTCTTTTTTCACTCTCTTTTTTACGCTCGTAAGCCCTTGCCCCCGGGCATCAGCCTGGTTCCCGGCCTCAGCAGCGATAACGGCAAAACCTTCACCGGCTGTCTTTTGAATTCAAACGATCTTACCACTATTTCATTCTGCCGTCCATCAGCAGGAGGATTGCCCCTGAACAGCCACAGGTTAATCATAACCCTCTCCAAACCGGCCTTCGGAATATCTTTACCGGTGTATGACCATTCACTAATTATTTTTCCTGAACCCGGTATATCGTCATGATAGCCCCTGTAAGCAGAAAAATAAACCCGGTCAGCACTCCAGTAAATAACCCAGGTCGATCTCCTTCCGCGGAAATCTGCGTCAAAAGAACAGATATTACCTGCGTGTACCGAAGGCTGGATAACAAAATGGCTGTTGCTGTTTACCTCCTCACCCCACCTCGCCAACTCAATATCTATTTCGTTACGGTCATCCTGGTAAAGAAACAGCCCTCCCACAACGTTCCTGTCCAGCATGGAGGGACGGGTAGCCAGATGAAAGATATACCGTCCGTAGCCCAGGGACTCCGGAAGGCTTACGCCGGCGCAATACCATCTGTCATCACGACTGGTAATCGAGAGCCTCAGTCTTCCGGACATATCAATCCTGACGTTCTCAACGGAAGATGAAAAGAAATTGCCTCCCGGATTTTTTAGTGCCATACCAGAATCATCAACCAACCAATTATAACCCGAGAAAGAAATCAAACGATTGCCGTCTGCTGCGTTCCGACAATCAGGTTTGTATTGCTCCCAACCTGGTAATATCACCAGGCAGGCGATCATCAATTTCAGTATGATTGTCTGAAGTGAAGCCATGGGTTTCAGCCATCAAAATTATACCTTTTGCCCAGAATTGCTATATTTATGGCTCTATCAACTCTGTTGCTGCATTATGACAGAAAGCAAAAGAGATAATGGATTTGGAACCGCACCGGTATTCTTCACCGCAATTTCAACCATACTGGGGGCCATTCTCTTCCTCAGGTTCGGCTACGCTGTCGGAACACTTGGATTCTGGGGCGTGGTGCTCCTTATCATACTGGGACATCTCGTTACAATACCTACCGCCCTGGCAATATCTGAACTGGCCACCAACAAGAAAGTGGAGGGCGGCGGCGAATACTTTATAATATCACGTTCTTTCGGCCTTAACATCGGCGGCACCATCGGCATAGCCCTATTCCTTTCACAAGCCATTAGCGTGGCCTTCTATGTCATTGCCTTCACCGAAGCCTTCACCTTCCTGTTCGAATGGATAGAAAAAACGGCCGGTTTTGCCCTGCCACGTCAGGCCATAAGCATCCCCGTAATGACCGGACTGGCAATACTTATTCTTACCCGCGGTGCCAACCTTGGAGTAAAGGCACTTTACTGGGTCGTCGGCATCCTGTTCATCTCCCTGCTGATGTTCTTCCTTGGTACACCCGAACAACCTGCAGGTGATTATTACTGGAAAGCGAATGCATCGATAAGGAATATGAAGGATTTCTTCGTGGTCTTCGCTATAGCATTTCCTGCCTTTACCGGCATGACTGCAGGAGTCGGATTGTCGGGCGACCTTGCCCAGCCTTCAAAGTCGATACCCATCGGAACCATCGCGGCGTCTTTTACCGGAATGGTACTGTACTTTTTCGTGATCTGGAAGCTGGCCTCATCGGCAACCATTGAGGATCTTATCGGCAACCAGCTCATAATGGCAAAGATAGCCTTGCAGGGATCGTTGATAATACCGCTGGGGCTTGCGGCCTCAACAATCTCCTCCGCCCTCGGATCGGTGATGGTGGCTCCCCGTACACTTCAGGCACTTGCCAATGATTCGACCTTTCCCTCCGCAAAACTGAACAACTGGCTCAGGAAGACCAGGGAAAAGGACAATGAACCTCTTAATGCCTCCATGGTTACGGTAACCATTGCCTTTGTTTTCGTTGCCCTGGGTTCGGTGAATGCAGTAGCCGAGATTATTTCAATGTTTTTCATGGTAACATACGGGTCCCTCTGCCTCATATCCTTCCTTAACCATTTCGGTTCATCCCCCTCCTACCGGCCTTCCTTCAGGTCAAAATGGTACATCTCCCTCACCGGATTCCTTGTTGCAGTGTGGGTGATGTTCAGGATAAATGCCCTGTATGCAATCGGAGCACTCATACTAATCTCGCTTATCTACATCTTCATTCATAACTACCACAAGCGCAGGCAGGGTCTGGAGGTTATCTTTGCAAACTCAATATTCCAGCTGAATCGTAACCTGCAGGTATATCTCCAGCAGAAGGGTGGCAGGAAGCTGTCGAAGGAGTGGAGACCTTCGGTGATATGCATCTCCGAATATTCATTCGAGAGGAAGTCGGCCTTCAACCTTCTGAACTGGATATCCTACCGCTACGGTTTCGGCACCTACCTTCACCTGATCAAGGGCTATTACTCGAGGCAGATGGCTGAACAGGCACGGGCCGTACTGCGGAGACTCATCCGGCTCTATGGCA
>JAVEWX010000201.1:0-4225 GCA_034004335.1 Bacteroidales bacterium
TCTATGATACTCAAATTTAAACAAAAATGGGGGCGGTGTCAAGTTATTTTCAACTATTCAGGGGCTAATACAATCCTCACATGTGAAATTCGTCTCTCACCTCATCCTCGCCCGGAACAGGTTTTTTACCCTCGCGGTAAAGGAGCCAGTCAGGATGACCTTTCTGTTTTAAGACAGTCTTCGTTTTACAATTAAAGCTTTTTGCTCCAGTAATTTATTCACTGTAAATCTTATCCTTTCATCAGTGGTCCCCTCTGCGTACCCCTTAATGATCTCACGGATGATCCGCTCCTCATCAAGAATGAAAAATACCGGATACGATCCGATGGAGTAATTCTTAATTACTTCCTTGTTTGCCTGCAGAAATGTATAATCAAACTGGTTCCGGTACATGTAGGTTCTGAGTGCATTCAGGTTTTTGCTGGTGCACTCTATTGCCACAATTGTAAGATCATCGGAACTGAATTCCTTGTCAATCTTCTTCAGAAAAGGGACCGATGCCCTGCATGGCCCGCAACTGACACTTGTGAATTGTAACAGAACAACCCTGGATGTCAGATCAGCCAGCGAGACAGTCTGATTATCTGATGACTGCAATGTCCACTCCGGTGCTTTACCGTTTAAGAGAGCACTTTTCTCCTCATCTGTCCTTTTATACCCGTACTGCCTTATCTCATAGTCAGGCGGGAAAAAATCCGCAGCCCTGAAATCGTTGATATCAAGCTTGTTAAATTCCGGATCAAGGGACGTTGAAACCGAGATATCATGAGACATCTCGCGCCTGACCTTAAATGGAAGATCTGTCTCCTTATCTATCCACAGTTCATAAATTGAGGTATTATCGCCATAAGGATAAGGATAAGGAGAAGGCTCCATGTGGAAAGCTTTTCCAAAGAACTCAACCTGCTCATCCTCATTTATAGTCAGACGCATAAATACATTCCTCTCCTGTTCCTGCATCTCCAGGGCAATGCTGTCACCGGTTGTGAGGGCATAATTGATTATGCTCGTCACATAGTTATAGAAAGGTGCGGCTACCGGCCTGAAGGGGAGGGGCTTCACCCTGAAACTGTCAATCACTATGCCCTTTTCTTCTTCATAGAATGTTGCCCGCATATGACCGTCGTAACAAAATGACGCTTTTGATCTTGTCATTGAATCAAGCGTCACAAAGCTTGACCCTATTGCAGTGTCAGACGGGTTCCTGTATTCCCTGTGAAACCGGGTAAAGACAAAGGAAGCTGCTGTATCACCAGGACTCCAGGCTTCACCAAACTCGTAGTAAGATGCTGTTTCTATCTGACTCAGGTTGCCCAGCACCTTTTCCAGGTACTCTTTTGAGGTGTAGTCCTTGCCGCACGAGGCAAGCAGAAGCATTACCAGTCCGAGTGTGAAAATTTGTTTCCTGATCATGTTAAACCTGTTTATATCTGTTGTGAGACTGAGTCTGCGAGTGTTGTTTAAATCCACACTCAAAGCAGAAAGTCCGGTGAACGCAGAGTGTGGATCCACATTGCGGACACCTTCTTCTTTCGGTCTCGAAAGCCAGAAAACGTTCCATCCCCTGTTCTTTTATCATGACAAGATTATCGAAGAAACTGGTGCCATACCTGGTTCTGTATCTTTTGTCGAGGTTCTTTAATCTCCTGCACGGGTATTTCGGACAATCATAACAGAACTTCGACTCCGTCTCTTTGAGCAGGTCACAGTTTATCACTATGCAATCACGGCAATATGAGGGCTTCGGGTCAGCATCGGACCTGCACCCGGGACAATGATTCTCAGTCCTCATGTATCCCAGGCATGAGCCGCAGTTCATGCCGCACGGTGCTATCATCTCCTTTTCGAACACGATAGCAGTGTTAAATTTCTTCTTTTCAGACGACTTTCTCATTGCCGTAACTTTATGCCGATCAGCACTTCACACTCCACGGACCGGATCCTGCCGGCCTTGCCGCTGAGCGAACCCTGCCTGCCGTCGATCAGTTCATAAATGTTGTCGAGGCGAAGGTCCTTCTGATCCCTTTTTCATACTTTACTGAAGAATATCCGAAAATGACAATCACTCCTTCCCTGCTGGCATATTTTATTCCGTGCTTTTCCCTGAACTTCCTTCCGCTCCTGCCATACTGTATCATCGGATGCACCGCTCCGAGCATGCAGGTGCCGAGTCCGAGTGATTCTCCGGCATACATTGCTGTTGTTGCAGCCACAACAGGGTCTGCCGGGTCAGTGAAGGGCGAGCCGTAAAAATAGATCGCCAGCGGGGCATCATAAGTCACAACGTTAATGCCTTTTTTCATGTAGCCGATAAAGATATCAAACATGGGTTTTACAAATCCCCTGAACATCTCGTCATTGGCTTTTCCCCAGAACGGACGCATCAGAGCAAGGAACAAAGGTGAAACAAGCCAACTCAACCTTTCCAGGAAGTCGCAGTAGTCAGCTGCAAATCTCCGTGACTTTTCCTTACTGTCAAGCACCAGTACATTTACATCAGAAGGCGGCAACCCCATAGGAGAGGTCACGGCTGCATCCAGAATTTTCTGAATGATCTCAGGTTCAACGGCCTTGTCGGTAAATTCTCTGATGCTCCTGCGTCGTCTGAGCAGGCTCATCATCTGACTGTAATCAGCAGCCGCACCTGCTGCGGGAAGTTCGAACAGGTCACCGGGCGAGATTGTCCTTCCGGTTACCCGAATTGCCCCGGTCGGGCAGATCGCCATACAGTGTGCGCAACCGATACATCCGAATGCGGGATTGTCGCTGATTTCAACTTTATCATCACTGATGACCAGGCTGAAATCCTTGCATACCTCAACACACTCGCCGCAACCGATACACAGATCCCTGTCTATTTTAATGTCACCTTTTTCTTTTGCTCTTGATGTCGGAATTGCCATTTCTTAAATTATAATTTTAACAAACACTTATCCATAATCTTTGGTTAACCTGACAACCAATTCATTAACATTAGATTAAGGGTTGAAGTCCGTAGTCTGATGTCGTCAATAAAAACCAACAAATTATGAAAATTTTGTCAGGTTCAGCACTGCTAATACCCTCTTTCCTGCTTTAGTTAGCGATTCCTTCTCACTGGGTACGGTGCTTGGCAACAGTTCTGCATACCTGGCCGGCTATCCGGAGCCTGCGATAACCCGGTTTCGATGAAATAACTGACTCCGGATAATAGCCTGAAAAAGATTTACCGGAGCAAATATGATCTTCAGCGGCAATATTAAGGGTCACACCGAAATATCCATGGTCAAAGGTTTCATCAGGGAAGACTGGCAAAAGCTTCAGATCAGAACCCGTGAAGGGAAATATTACAGTTAGTATTTCCACTGCACCGGAAGAGACGGGTCAGGAAGTATCTAGAATGTAGAATAAAGTATCCAATATTTACCCTTTGAAAAGAACAAACATCCGTAATTTTATAGCATACTGAAGTACAGCTAACCTGAAATAATCGAACTGTTCTAACTATCTCATTCAAAAAAATCAGAAGTATTTGTTTATTCTAACCTAATCATAAGAATGAAAGTAAAAAAATTGAATCTGTTAAAGGGAATATGTATCACGCTATTGTGTGCATTTTCCTTATCCGTTAATGCTCAGAACATTACCGTAAAAGGCACTGTCACTGATGCAGCGGGAGAGCCATTGATCGGGGTGACAGTACAGGTGCAAGGCACAATCACCGGTACGGCAACCGATCTGAATGGTCAGTTTACCCTACCAAACGTGCCTTCAGACGCAACCCTGCTTATTACCTATGTGGGAATGCTGCCACAAACCATTCAGCTGAATGGGAGAACAGCTCTTTCGATCACCATGCTGGAAGACACGGAATTACTGGAGGAGGTAATAGTTGTTGGTTATGGTCAGCAGAAAAAGGTTAGTGTAGTAGGAGCAATTGTTCAGACTACTGATAAGGTGCTGGAACGTACCGGTGGTATTACCAATCTTGGACAGGCACTCACAGGTAACCTTCCCGGAGTGGTCACCATGACCACTACCGGAAAACCGGGTGAAGAAGATCCGGAAATTACTATCCGCGGTGTAAGCTCATGGAATGATAGTGGACCGCTGGTCCTGGTGGACGGAGTGGAACGGCCCATGAGTGGCATTGATATCAACTCTGTAGCAACAATCTCTGTTCTGAAAGATGCTTCTGCCACTGCAGTTTTCGGAGTCCGTGGTGCCAATGGTGTGATCCTGATCA
>JAVEWX010000202.1:0-4215 GCA_034004335.1 Bacteroidales bacterium
ACTCTTTCCTGATGGTTTCGAGCTTGCTCAGCACCTTAGCCAGCTGGGCAGGATTATAGACCGGCCAGTCCTTCTGCGGAGCCAGTCTTATGCGTGCGCCGTTGGCGCCACCCCTCTTGTCGGAACCCCGGAAGGTGGAAGCCGAGGCCCATGCTGTCGATACCAGTTGTGAGACCGTAAGTCCTGATTTCAGTATTGAAGCTTTCAGGGCGGCAATGTCCTTCTCGTCAATAAGTTTATGGTCGACGACTGGTATCGGATCCTGCCATATCAGTTCCTCCTTTGGAACTTCGGGACCGAGGTAGCAGGCCCTGGGACCCATATCCCTGTGTGTCAGCTTGAACCATGCACGGGCAAATGCATCCACAAATTCCAGCGGATGCTCATGGAATCGCCTCGATATCTTCTCGTATACCGGATCGAAGCGCAGCGACAGGTCGGTGGTCAGCATGGTAGGGTAGTGCTTCTTCGACGGATCATGTGCGTCGGGCATAATCTTGCCCGCACTCTTTGCCTCCCACTGGTATGCACCGGCAGGACTCTTCGTCAGCTCCCAATCGAACCTGAAGAGGTTGTCGAAGAAGTAGTAGCTCCACTTGGCGGGTGTCTGGGTCCAGGTAACCTCCAGTCCGCTGGTGATGGTGTCGCCTCCCTTGCCAGTGCCCAGGCTGTTTCTCCATCCCAGGCCTTGTTCCTCCATGCCGGAGGCCTCGGGTTCCGGACCAAGGTGTGATGCCAGCCCTGCGCCATGGCATTTACCGAAGGTATGTCCACCGGCTATGAGGGCTACCGTTTCCTCATCATTCATGGCCATGCGGGCGAAGGTATTCCTGATATCCTTTGCTGCAGCGAGGGGGTCGGGCTTGCCTCCGGGTCCTTCAGGATTCACATATATCAGTCCCATCTGTATTGCAGCCAGTGGGTTGTCGGTTTCTGTCATTTCGAGGTTCCGCTCGTCATTTTCCAGCCATTTTGTTTCGGTTCCCCAGTTGACATCCTCTTCGGGTTCCCACACGTCGGCACGGCCGCCGGCAAATCCGAAGGTCTTGAATCCCATCGACTCGAGGGCCACGTTGCCAGCAAGTATCATAAGGTCGGCCCATGATATTTTGCGGCCATATTTCTGCTTGATGGGCCACAGCAGTCTGCGTGCCTTGTCGAGGTTAACATTGTCGGGCCAGCTGTTGAGGGGGGCGAAGCGCTGCTGACCCCTGCCTCCGCCGCCACGGCCGTCGATGACCCGGTAGGTTCCGGCGCTGTGCCAGGCCATTCGTATGAACAGCGGACCGTAATGACCGAAATCGGCCGGCCACCACTCCTGTGAGTTGGTCATCAACTTGCGCAGATCCTCTTTCAGTCCCTTGTAATCAAGTTTTTTGAACTCCTTTGCGTAGTCAAAATCCTCACCCATGGGGTTTGACAGGGAGGAGTGCTGACGCAGAATGTTAAGCTTCAACTGGTTTGGCCACCAGTCGCGGTTCTTCGTGCCACCCGTACCGGCGGTGCGATTGCTCATAGCACCAGTGACGGGACATTTGCTGATCTTTTCGGATTTCTTACCCATAGTGTATTTAGTTATATATATGTTTACACATTTGCGATAAATATATGAAGAAAATCTGATAAAGGATATATCTGTTTCAGTGGACTATACCTCATATATGGTAATGCTGAATCCACAAATCAGGTTTATTCCTTAACCGGCGGACTGTTCGCTTAAGGCCTGGAGCGCTTAAAGAGGATAACCGGCAGAACTTAGCCTGTTATTGAAAAAGAACCTGTCTGTGTGGTCCGGACCTGTTACCTTAAAGAATAATCCAGGAACCGGCATACCATTGCCAGCCTGAACATATCATGCCTGGCGGGACCGGATTCAATATCATTGATAATCAGGTACGGATCGGGGACTCCCTTACTCTTGTTGTGCATAAGATTGCCGGAGAAGAGCATGCAGGCATATTTATCATTACAGAATATCCACGATTTATTCTGTCTGCCATCAGAAATAATCGAAAATGGCTGCCCGCGAAATACTCCCTGAATGCCATGGTCATTAATTGTTGTCAGTGAAGACACAAAATATGCCATATTATCAGTCTTTGCTGTTTGCTGAACCCCCGGAGGGAGGAAGAAATAACCGGCCATCGGCTTCAGCAGACTGTCCTCGCGGGGATTCATGACAATCCTGAAGAAACTGATTGTGTCATTGCCTTCCGTAAGCATACCAACTGCATCCTTACCCCAGTAACAGGTATTCAATGTTTCAGTATTCACCGATATTGAACCATCATTATCTCTTATCCTCTCCCTGGTCTTTTCCTGAGTTCCCTCACAGAAAAGGACTATTTCCCAGTCGGGCAATCCGTCATTGCAGATTACCGTACCTGCAACTTTCAGGTTTGCTTCATCCGAGGAATCAAAGCCAATGCCTGTTATTATGGTAAGCAATTCATTCCCTGCGTCGCGCGTTATTGCCCTGGCTTTATCTCTGGCAAGCTTTATGCCTCTATCCTTCACCTTGATCTCCCTTAATCCCCCATTGAGGAATGTGAATCTGTCAAATGCAAGTTTTGCACTGACAAATGCAACAGAATCAGGTTCTGTTGCACCTGTCTGGGCAGCTAAAGTAAGGGAGGATACCATCGCGGCTGCAAGAATAATTACTTTTTTAATAACAGGTTTCATGGCTTGTGATCCGTTATCCTAAATTTAAGTCTTGACTGATGATCTGTTTCTGTTCTGTTTTATGGTCAATTAATATAAGCCGGTTTATTTTGAAATTTACCGGTTTCTGTTGTGTATATAAAGACAGGAATATCTTTGCCTGAAGTCAATATTTAGTATAGCCCATGAAGTTTGCCATACAGGCGTAAGGGTTTTTTTATCCCCCCGGCCCGATGGAGGGGCCACCCCGGCCTCGCAAGCGGGCTTCGGTCAGAAAACGGATTACCTTCGGTGATCCGGCAGGTATGGTCCTTCAACCCAAACCTTCATCCTGCGATGCAGGCTGTTGAGGTTTTTTCCCCCATCCCTCAGCACAGCAAGCTGGCTGAGGCCTGAAAACGGATTACCTTCGGTGATCCGGCAGGTATGGTCCTTCAACCCAAACCTTCATCCTGCGATGCAGGCTGTTGAGGTTTTTTCCCCCATCCCTCAGCACAGCAAGCTGGCTGAGGCCTGAAAAAAAAACCTCCACCGCGTTGCGGTGAAGGTTTGAGTTGAGGTCGGTGGCGGATTCGAACCGCCGTACCCGGTTTTGCAGACCGATGCCTAGCCACTCGGCCAACCGACCAAATATTGTCCAGATAAAATAAAGAACTTCAAAAACCATGCTCATGGTGGCGGATTACTCCGCTTCGCTCCGTGAGCTCGCCATCGGCTCGGTTACTCCGCTTCGCTCCGTGAGCTCGCCATCGGCTCGGTTACTCCGCTTCGCTCCGTGAGCTCGCCATCGGCTCGGTTCGAACCGCCGTACCCGGTTTTGCAGACCGATGCCTAGCCACTCGGCCAACCGACCATTTGAGTCTGCAAAGATAAGAAATTATGCAAATTTAACAAACTGCCGGCACTTTACCATTTGTCTCAAACAGCGGCAGCCCTACTTGTTCAGAAGCCTCTGAACACTCGCCAGCTTCGACCCTTTCAACCTGTAGGTGGCAGGCTCGGGTCCGAAATAGAACCTGAACTCCATACTGGTTCCCGTGACAATCGCATTTACAATCTCGGGGGTAAGTTCCAGCCGGAACTTCTCATTTAATTTGCCGCTGATGGTCGGCTCACTGTCATCCTTATCATCGCTGTCCTCAACAGAATAATCACGTTCAATGGTAACATAAGCCAGGGGCAGCGGGAATATTGTATCGTTAACCTTGAGATATCCGTTTTCCTCTGACCTGAAACTGCCGTAGGATCGACTTACTACGATGTATATCGTGTTTTTAGTATTGTAATCATCGACACGCTTCTCGAACATCATCGTCGCCGAGCCAATCTGGGTGGATAACTCACGGGGTCTTACAACCCTCGTGAGAAGATGGCGGCTGCCACCGGTGAAGTCATCAGGATAGGTGCGGACAGGTCCATATAGTATTAACGAGCATCCTGGAAGGAGAACCAGGAGTACGAACAGGAGGGGTGATACAAGTTTTTTCATGACGCCGGTGTGTAATAGTTCAATTATTCAGGCCTCAAATTTAAAGCCAAAGGTCCATCTTT
>JAVEWX010000049.1:0-20256 GCA_034004335.1 Bacteroidales bacterium
CTATGCTCTTTGCCCTCTTCACCTCGGCCCTCAGTGCAGACTCCTTGTTCTTCAGTATCGGGAGCGCCCTGATGCGGATCTTCAACTGCTTGTTCAGTTGATGAAGTGATGTTTTATTATACTGAAAACTAATTGCCATAACATCAACTTAATTTTCAGATGGTGCAATCCAGTGCTTGCTCATGAATTCATCCTTGATGGCAACCTCATCGCGGGAGAAATGCTCACCAAACAGTTTCCATGCCGTATCGAGCATCTGGTCAACATCGATGTTGACATCGATAGCAAGCAGCTTTTCGGAGTATTGTTTTGCGAACTTAAGCGCCCTTTCATCGTAATCGGTAAGGTCAAAACCATTCTCAAGCTTGGTTTTGGCATTGGCAGCATCGGCATAGAGTCTGACGGCAGCGTTCATAACCTGAGGGTGGTCCTTACGGGTTTGTTTGCCTATGACAAGCTGCTTAAGACGGGAAAGAGACCTGAACGGATCGACGATGACTTTCCCGATGTCCGAGTCACGGCGCAGGAATAGCTGTCCCTCGGTTATATAACCGGTATTGTCGGGAATAGCGTGGGTGATGTCACCGCCCGAAAGTGTTGTAACCGCAATAATGGTTATCGAACCTCCGTCGGGGAACTGAACAGCCTTCTCATATATCTTGGCCAGGTCGCTGTATAGTGAACCGGGCATACTGTCTTTTGAAGGTATCTGGTCCATCCTGTTTGACACTATCGACAGTGCATCGGCGTAAAGGGTCATATCAGTAAGCAGCACCAGGACCTTCTCTTTCTTTTCCACGGCAAAATATTCCGCAGCCGAAAGTGTCATGTCGGGAACCAGGAGACGCTCAACAGGCGGGTTTTCGGTTGTGTTAATAAATGCCACGATGCGCTCAAGGGCTCCGGCATTTTCAAATACATTCCTGTAATAGAGATAGTCGTCATTTGAAAGCCCCATGCCTCCAAGGATTATCTTATCGGCCTTAGCGCGAAGCGCAACGGTTGCCATAACCTGGTTGAAGGGCTGATCGGGGTCGGCAAAGAATGGGATCTTCTGTCCGGTAACGAGTGTGTTGTTGAGGTCGATGCCGGCGATTCCCGTGGCAATAAGTTCGGAAGGCTGTTTTCTTCTGACCGGATTTACCGAGGGACCTCCTATCTCACGTTCGGCACCCATAAGAGCAGGACCGCCGTCGATAGGGTTACCGTAAGCATTGAGGAACCTGCCCGCCAGGTCATCACCTGTCTTCAGTACCGGAGGCTTGCCGAGGAATATTATCTCAGCATTTGTGGGGATACCCTCGGTTCCCGAGAAAATCTGAAGAGTAATCTCATTACCCATGATTTTAACCACCTGGGCGAGCCTGTCATTGACAACTGCAAGTTCCTCATTACCAATATTATCTGCATTCAGGGAACATGTAGCCTTGGTAATTTTGGTAACTTTTGTAAATATTTTCTGAAATGCTCTATTCTCTATCATGATACAACTTTTTCATTGATTATTTCATTCAGCTCATTGCGGTATTTCTTGAAATCATCGGACTGGAATGCAGAGTAGTTCATCTGTCGCATCACATTTATTGTTTTCTTGAACCAGTTGCCGACATCCTCAAAGGTTTCAAAACTGAAGTCTTTTTTGTTAATTTCCAGAATCAGGTTGAGCATATATTTCTGTCTTTCTATTGGGGTAACCTGATCGACTTTGTCGAAGGCATCCTGCTGGAGAATAATGAAGTCGACCATCTCTCCCTTCCAGTACCTGACATGGTAGTCAACTGGGACGCCGTCGTCGCCAAGGATATTAATCTGTTCCTGTGCCTCCTTACTCCTCAGCAGGTAGTCCTTGGCAATCAGTACCATATTATACCAGTCGGGAGATATGTTCTTAGCCATGTATGCCTGCACCTCTTCATACTCGAGGTATTTGGAGTAACTGTCGATAGGGTCGATGGCAGGATACCTTTTTGAATCGGCTCTCTGCTGTGACAGGGCATAGAAGCACCGTGCGGCTTTTTTTGTTGACTCGGTAACAGGCTCTTTAAGGTTTCCTCCTGCAGGAGAAACGGTGCCGATAAAAGTGATTGATCCAGTTTTGCCGTTCACCAGCTCCACATAGCCTGCCCTGGCATAGAAGCTTGAAATAATGGCGGGCAGGTCCATCGGAAAAGCATCCGGGCCGGGCAGTTCCTCCATCCTGTTCGACATCTCACGGAGAGCCTGGGCCCAGCGTGATGTTGAATCGGCGAGCAGCAAAATTTTCAGACCCATCGACCTGTAGTATTCGGCCAGGGTCATAGCTGTATACACTGAAGCTTCACGGGCGGCAACCGGCATGTTGGAGGTATTCGCGATGATAGTCGTTCTTTCAATCAGGTGTCTTCCCGAGCGGGGATCAATAAGTTCGGGGAATTCGGAGAAAATTTCCACCACTTCGTTGGCTCTTTCCCCGCAGGCTGCTATTACAACCATATCGGCCTCGGCCTGCTTTGATATTGCATGCTGCAGCACTGTTTTGCCGCAACCGAACGGACCGGGTATGAAACCGGTACCCCCCTCGACTATCGGGTTCAATGTATCAATAACCCTGACGCCCGTTTCGAGAACCTTGAAGGGTCTGGGTTTGTCCCTGTATGCCTTGATGGGTACTTTTACGGGCCACTTCTGAACCATGGTAACATCATGGTCATTGCCATCGGAATCGGTAAGAACAGCAATTTTGTCAATAATCCTGTATTCTCCGTCGGGTGCCAGCCATTTGATCTTGTAGGATCCCTTGAAGGTAAATGGCACCATTATCTTATGGGGCATCCAGTTTTCCGTCACCTCACCGATCCAGGAGCCGGGATACACTATATCATTAACCTTTGCAAGAGTAACATATTTCCAGAGTTTATCGTCATCGAGGGGATAGGTATAATCACCCTTCTTAAGGAACACCCCCGTCATCTTGTCGAGGTCATTCTGCAATCCGTCATAATTTTTTGACAGAATACCGGGGCCAAGGGTTACTTCGAGCATACCCCCCGTGAACTCGACCTCTGTTCCAACCCTGATACCCCTGGTGCTGTCAAAGACCTGGACGAAGGCCTGGTGTCCCGTAACCTTTATTACTTCAGCCATCAGCCTGGTTCCCCCATGAATTATAAAGCAGATTTCGTTCTGGGCAACAGGTCCGTCGACATCGACAATCACAAGGTTGGAAATAATACCAAATACTTTACCTTTTGTCTGCATATTATAGAGTTGTTTACTTTTTGCTAATTTCTTAACAGGTTAAATATCAATTCTGTTCTATTTCTTTCGATTTGTCATTTGTCTCCTTGAGTTCAGACACCAACAATTTAAGCATCTCCTCTCCCCTATCCGGATCGAGATTTTTCCAGCGCAGGGCAATTGAGAGTTTGACCATATAGCCCAGGATGAATTCAATTGTGAAGTACTCAAAGAAGATGAGGTCATTAATGTAGTTCCATCTGACAATGTCAATTTTCATCTCCCTTTCAAGGAATTCATTCTCACCCGCGATGTTAAAAACAGATGTTGCATAATCGGGCTCGGGGGGCACCCTGAAGTCACTTTTTCTTCTTGAAATTACCCTCAACTCCTCGGCGAGCTGATTACTGCCAACGATCTGTTCGGAGGTATCGAGACCGAGATCCATTGAATTCTTCATCACCAGGATGTTGTTCAGGTCGAGTTCAAAAGCATACCATTTCCTGAGGAATGTATTACCTGTCTCATTAACAAGGCTGTAATATCCTTCGGTAAGCTTTTTCTCGGCAGCGATAAGGTCTATGTTCTTTTCGGCAGCTATCCATTCCCTTACAACTTCAACCATGTATGCCGGCAGAATACCATTCTCCTTAATTATCGAGTCAAGGATCCTCACCTGCTCCTCAAAGTCTTCGACTGAGAAGTTGCCAAGAAGGTCATGACCATCGCTTTTTCCTGAGAGAAATTTCAGAAGATTCCGGTTATCATACGGCAGGAAGAGACAGGTTGCCAGACGAAAATCGTCCGGGTGGAGAATTTCCTTGAGTTCCGACCGGAAATCTTCCAGGGTTGGAATACTCTTTCCGTCATCGAACCCGAGGTCGAAGAGGCCGGCAATGAAACAGTGATAGTATCGCTTAAACATCTGCTTAGCTCTCTTCGAATAAAATTTCAAATAATTTGGGCCTTATGAATTCCTTGAGGTATGCTTCAATGTCACCGCCCGTGGCGCTGATTTTGAAACCACCTCCTGCAGGTATGACCTCGAAGCCCGACTTGACAGAACTGACCGGTTTAAATTCAATTCCTTTTGCCAGGGTTGAAGAAACAGCTGCTCTAAGTTTCTTTTCCACGGCAGAAGCTTTGTCTGCGGGCAGGAGAACTTCGAAACCGGCAGCACCACCGCCCTGGGGGCTCCAGTTTTTGTAGATGGTCTGTATAAGATCTGCCACGAAGTTTTCATCATCAAAGGTGCCGGATACTTTTCCTGACAATATCTTCGCCGAGACTGTCTTTTCAAGTTCCTGCTTGAGTGCATTAAGGGCATGGCGGAAGGAGATCTTAAGTTCGGAATTACCGTTTTTAACTATCTCGGCCGCCTTTTTTTCTGCCTCTTCAATGATTGATGCGGCCTTTTTCTCTGCCTCTGCCAGGATACGTGCGGATTCATTCCGGGAATCAGCCAGTATCTTTTCTGCCTCATCGTTTGCCTTTGAAACACCTTCCCGATAAATTTTGTCGGTCAGCTCCTGTAGTTTATTCTGCATATGATAATAGATTAATTGATTTATATTCAATTGTATTAACTGTGAATACTACTTTAACTCTCCTTTTCAGTGATCTCGTCCTCAAAGACATCGAAAAGGGTTCCCACTCTTGGAACTACGTTAAAGACAGGCTGAACTGCCCTGTGGATTACCTCCCGTGCAAAAGGGCCAATATAATCTCCGAAGAGAATAGACTCTTCATGCGTCATAATAATAATAAGGTCGGGGTTGACCTTCTCAGCCTGTTTGAGGAAAATATCATAATGGGCTCCCGATGTTTCGGTGATCAGTTGCACGTCACACTCAATCTTTTCGGCATTAAGCTGTTCCTCAATGGCTACTGCCTTTCGGTATGCAAGGCTTGTTCGGGCTTCAATGTTGATATCGAGCACTGAAATTACCGTAACCCTTGCATTGAAACTTTGTGCCAGGAAGATTGCCCATCTTATCTTGTCGTCAGTCTTTTTGGTTATGTCGACAGGCATAACGATCTCTTTTATCTTCTCATGGGTAAAGTTCTCACTTATCGTCAGCACAGGGCAGAATGACTGTCCTATAAGTTTTTCGGCATTATGCCTCCTGAAGGCGGCGAACCTGCCTATCAGGCGGCTGCTTTTCTTGATTATTATAAGTTGAGAGGAAAAGTCCTTTGATGCATCTATTATTGATTGAATCAGTCCGCCGCAACGAACCTGCAGATTGACATAGTCAGGAAGGGTTCCGCCGAAATATTTAGTAATGAACTCTTCCAGTCTCAGGTGAGCCTTTTCAAGCACCCCGGCAGCTGTCTCCCTTGTTAGAAATCCAGTTTTCTTCCTGGAGGCAGGTATGACATTCATGATGATAAGCCGGGAACCAAAGACTTTGTGGAACCTGACAGCCTGTTCAATGGCTACCTCTCCCTCCCTTGTAAGGGCAATTGGAATAAGTATTCTTTCAATCGTCCTCTTTATCATCAACTACTGGTTTGGCTTATAAATATAGAGAAATTTTCTTTATATTATTATTACACATCATAATTTTGCAATAATGCCGAATAATGCTAATATATTGATTATAAATAATTTGAAATCGGGAATCAATGCGCTTTATGCAGCCATGACATCTTTCTTGCCAAAAGGAAAACGAGTAAGGCGGCAACAATAATGGCAGACAGGAACCAGAATCCCAAACCATTAACGAACATTACCGGTGCAAATGTGATGATCAGGATCTCAACCGGGGCAATAGGAAGGTAGGCAATAGCATAATCATCGAGTGCCTTGCTCTCCATTTTCGGATCTACTATTCTTAACAGGGCTATCCCAATCGCCATAGTTCCTGTCCACCAGCCCCAGGCGAATATTGACCGCTCGAACCAGTAGGTGGGCAGGATTCTGCGGCCCAGGAAAAATGCAGTCATCCATGCCACTAACGCACCGAATGATATTGCCAGTAACAGGGGAACTGCATACTTCACGACAACGGCCAGCTTGATGGAGGCAACCCCAAAGGCAACCAGCAGATCGGTGAAGGTGCTACCCAGACGGCTTGTCTGTACTGGACAGATATATTCCGTAACGTTGAGTCTGTCAAATACCTTTTTAAGTATCAAACCTACAATGAAGGAGCAGGAAAATACCGGTAGTTCAAGCTTAGGCGCAAAGGTTTTAACCCACTGGCTAAGCATATATCCCAGCAATGCGATCAGGAATACCATTGCCAGGTGAAAGGCCAGGGATTCTATTGATATTGATGATGTAGTACTCATGCCGGCACTCTCCCTCTTTTCCCTTGGTACGAGACCGGTTCTTAGCTCATCGGGTAGCTCTGAGAAGTCCTGAATGAAAGCCGTATCCTTGCGGATAGCCGCCCTTTTTACCAGGAACAGTCCGCCCACAATTCCAATAATTACTCCAACGGTGGCAGTGGTCATACCAAGACTCCGTGCCTCATCCCAGCCGAGTGATTCGAATGCCGAACCGATAGCTGCCGCTGTGCCATGACCACCATAGAAGCCTGTCGGTACCATTATTCCGAATGCCGAGTTGATATGGGGCCAAATAAGTTTAATTACAAACAGGCCAAAAAAGCCCAAAACAGACCACTGAATAAGCATCCCAAGCTGTGCATACGCCCAGATGGAACCCACCCTTCCACCAACCTCCCTGAAAGAGAATTTTGGAGAGGAGAGCGGAAGTGATCCGAATACAAGGGCTATCAGAATTGCGGAATAGGTTCCCAGCTGACCGGAAAAGGGAAGAATATCAAATCCATTCGGTCCAAAGGCCAAACCTAAAATTCCTGCTATAAGACTCGGGGGAATAAATAATTTCTGAACTACCTTAATCTTAACTCTTATGAGCTTTCCTACCAGCAATAGACCAAATATGAGGCCCAGATCGGTAAATATGGTCCATGGTCCGTACACATCACTAAACATAGAACGGGATTTTAAATTCAAAAATATGCTATCGCAACAAATATAGTGTTTTATACTTTTTTTTTTGTCAAAATATCATTGTGTGCTGCTGCTCGGCCGTCTTAGCTGTTTTTTTTTCTCTGCGGGAAGGACTTTCGGGCTGGTTAATATTCTTATCTGATTTGTTTTCAGATTAATACATAAAGGCCATCCCCAAATGGCAATTGCTTAAGAACATAATAATAAAAAATATACCATAGAATATAAAAGCACTACATTTGCCACGTTTTTCATAATTCGTTAATATTTCCTCCATGGAATTCATTCAGAATTATACCGGAGAACTGGCAGCACTTCTTGTCGCCGTTTTCTGGACAATAACGGCACTTGCCTTCGAATCTGCCAGCCTGAAGGTGGGATCAATGTCAGTAAACGTGATAAGGTTATTCATAGGGCTTGCATTCCTTACAATATTCAACCTGGTTTATAAGGGTTCCCTATTCCCCTTCCGGGCAGACGGATACAACTGGCTCTGGCTGACTCTTTCCGGACTCATCGGTTTTGTATTTGGTGACTATTTCCTTTTCAGGTCATATACCATTATCGGTTCGCGTTTCGCAATGTTGATAATGACACTGGTCCCCCCTATAACAGCCTTCTTCAGCTGGTTCATACTGAGGGAAAGGCTCACCCTGCTGAACTATGCTGGTATGTGTCTTACCTTTTCGGGTATAGCAATGGCAATTTTCAACAGGAGAAACGGCAAGGAGAAACTGTCGCTTAAGCTTGCCCCGATTGGCCTTCTCTTCGCATTTTTCGGAGCGCTGGGACAGGCCCTGGGTCTGGTGCTCAGCAAGCTTGGCATGGCCGATTCAGACCCGTTTGCTGCAACACAGGTAAGGCTTGTGGCAGGATTTACCGGGTTTGTGATTATTGTCACCTTGCTGAAGCGATGGTCAGACGTCAGGACAGCTCTTTCCAACCGTGCCGGGGTAAGGGCAATATTCCTCGGGTCATTCTTTGGCCCCTTCCTTGGAGTCTCATTTTCCCTGGTTTCGGTTAAATATATTGCCGCAGGCATTGCCTCCACCCTTATGGCCATTGTGCCGGTACTTATCATTCCGCCGGCTGTGCTTCTTTTCCGGCAGAAAGTTACACTCTGGGAGGTTGCCGGAGCATTTATCAGCGTAATCGGGGTGGCTCTCTTCTTTATTAAGTAGCTATACGTTTATCTGTGCAAGGTTAATAATTCCGGGGCTAAACCTTTTTCATCTTCCACCTTCCCCTCCGGAACAGCAACCATGCAAGGAGGGTCATAAGGCTTTCGGAAATGACTATGGCCGTGAATACTCCTGTCTGGTTCATTGAAATGTATATTGCCAGCATATATGCCAGCGGAATCTCCAGCAGCCAGAATATGACAAAATTGATCTTAACGGGTGTCGTGGTGTCACCAGCTCCGTTAAAAGCACTGACAATTACCATTCCCAGCCCATATGCCGGAAAACCATAGCTGATTATCCTTAGTCCCGATGCGCCATACCTGATAACTGCAGGATCATCGATGAATAATCCTATGAAATATGAGGGTGCGATAACGAGCACAAGTCCAACTATGGCGAGCAGGATTATGTTTACCCAGCCGGTAAACCAGACGGCCTTTTCGGCCCTGTCGGGTTTACCTGCTCCCAGGTTCTGTCCTACCAGGGTTGAGGAGGCATTGCTGACACCCCACGAGGGTAACAGAATGAACAGGACTATTCTTATGGCGATGGTATATCCTGCTACAACCTCACTGCCATATACAGATATTATGCGAACCAGTCCTATCCAGCTTGTAGTGGCTATGAGGTTCTGTCCGATGCCGCCCAGTGAAAGTGAAACGAGTTTCCCGACAGTTTTTATCCTGACAACCATATGTTTCAATTTCAATGCAATGCGTTTTCTTCCCCTGAGCAGCACATAAACCTGGTAGAGAACCGCTATGCCCCTTCCGATAGTAGTTGCGACGGCGGCACCCGTAATGCCTAGTTCCGGGAATGGTCCCCATCCGAATATGAGGCAGGGGTCGAGAATTATGTTGATAATATTGCCCAGCCACAGAACCTTCATTGCGACGGCAGCATCACCGGCGCTCCTGAAAACAGCGTTGATGATGAAAAGCAACATTACCACTATATTGGCTCCCAAAGTTATGGATGCATATCCGGAAAGATTGGCAACAATATTATCGGAGGCTCCCATCAGGCTGAGGATATCTGCAGAGAAAAGCGCTCCGGGAATGCCAATGGCTATTGAGACGGCAGAAGCCAGGAGGATGGACTGAAAGGCAGTCTTTGATGCTTCCTCACGGTTTTTCTCACCTATTCTCCTTGATACCATCGAAGTAGTAGCGAGTCCAAGTCCGCTTCCGATGGCATAGATTATCGTGTTGACTGATTCGGTAATTCCGACGGTAGCAACAGCATCAGCACCAAGTTTTGAGACGAAGAATATATCAACGACGGCAAAAACCGACTCCATAACCATCTCGAGGACCATGGGGATTGCAAGGAGCAGGATAGCCCTGCTCATCTTCACCTCGGTGAAATCCTGCTCGGTTCCTCTTACAGACTCGGCTACATCCCTTAGGAATGCCTTGAATCTTGCCCGTCGGGATTCAGAAACTGTAGCGTTTTTGCTTTCCGGATCCATTAATTTGTCAAAATTCCGCTAATCTCAAACGGTTTTCAGATCACAAAGATGCAAATTGATTTTGTTCTCCCTGTCAATTACCGGTGAGTCCCTTGAAAAACATCCGGGCATTAATTCCCAGGTTCCTGGTTCTGTAGCCACCCTCCTGTATTATTGCTGCAGGAATCTTAAGTGCTGCAATTGCTTTTCCGTTGTTCTCAAAGTCTGCAGCCCTGAGACTCCAGGTGCCCGTAGGATCGCCCGAGGCCGTATCAAGGCCCAATGCCACTACCAGGAAGTCGGGCTTATATGACTTAATTGCGGCGAGTGCGGTGGCCAGATGTTTTGAATAGGTTGCCCCGTCAACTTTTTCGGGCAGGGGAATATTCATATTGTATCCGCCTCCCTCTCCTTCACCTGTCTCTTCCCTGTAGCCCGAAAAATAGGGGTAGGCAAATGATGGGTGGCCATGAATGGATATTGTAAGTACATCGGAACGGGAATAGAAGATTTCCTGCTGGCCGTTCCCATGATGAAAGTCAATGTCGAGGATGGCCACCCTGCCGTACCTGCTCAAATAATCGGCAGCTATTGCGTTATTGTTAAAATAACAGAACCCCCCGAATACATTCCTTTCTGCGTGGTGGCCTGGTGGCCTGACCAGGGCATAGGCATATCTTTTCCCTTCGAGGAGGGCATCGGCTGCAGTAAGTGCGCAATTGACCGCGGCCCTGGCAGCAAGCCATGCATTGCTGTTGAGCGGTGTAAAGGTGTCGATGCAATAGTAACCGGCTCGTACCGAAAGTTCTATCGGAGGTCTGGTCTTGTTCCTTATGGGAAAGACGTAGGGATAGATTGATTTGCCGGGAGGAAGGTCCTTGCAAACCTTTCTGAAATAGTTGAAATAGCCCTTGTCATGAATGTTTGTTATCCACTTGTCGGGATAATCCCTGTGATGTACCGTACGGAACCATCCGGTCTGCACAAGTTCACGGAGGATGCGGGAAACCCTTACCGGCGATTCAACATATCCCACCTCTCGCACATGATGTATTTCATGCTTGTCGTTATAGACCAGCACCACGGTGCTGCCTGCCGATTTACCGTTTCCGGACAGCCTTTTCTTTTCTGATCTGATATACCGATAATCTCTTATTCTTACCGGGTCATCCTTTACCGAGTTTACAACTTTTCTGATATACTCAGGCGGGCAGTGATCGCCGTATTTTCTCAGAAGAATAGCCTTTATTACCTTTCTGGCTGTTGCTGCAGGTATTGTTTCCGATATTCCCAGTCCGTCAAACATAAGGTAGGGAGGACAATCGTCTCCCTCATTAACCGGGGTCTCATATTTTGTCCCGGTTATTGGCCTGGCGCCATATTTTTCGTAGAATCTGAGTCTCTTTTTATTCTGTTCCATAAAACTCTGGTCCCTGCATAGTTCAGGATCGTCAGGCAGTGATTCAAAAAACAAACCGGTAGAACCAAGACTTTCAGCCTCATCCCTGACCCTTTCATAGAGAGCTCCGCCCACCCCCGAGGATTGTGTCTCAGGATTAACGGCTATATAGTCGAGGTAACAGAACCTGAGGTCAGACATAAACAGCATCAATGCAAACCCCCTGACATTCCCTTTCAGGTCATCTGCAACAAAAAGCAGTGAACTGAATTTATGGCGGACCGGATCAGCCATCTGCTCCGCTATGGCATCTATTTTCGAAATACTGAGGTCGGGAAATTGCTGTATCACAATTTCCCTGACCCTGTCCATAACCACCCGGTTATCGCGAAGGTATGGGTTGGAGATTTTTCTTACCCTGAACACTTACTGTCGAAAAGAGTTGGCAAAATATTACTTACATGGTCAACCATTGCGGGAGTTACATCCAGGTGGGTTACCATCCTTATTTCATGGTTTCCTACAGGATTGGCCAGTATTCCGGCCTGTCTTAGCCGTGCCGATGCTTCCGATGCTGTGACAGTGTCGGTTGTGCGGAATATTACTATATTGGTAACTACCGGATACACCTTTGAGACCCAACCTGATTTCTCAAGGGCGTCACCCAGTTTTTTCGCATGCAGGTGGTCTTCACTAAGCCTTCTGGTGTTGTTTTTCAGGGCATACAACCCTGCTGCGGCAATATAACCTGCCTGCCTCATGTACCCTCCGAAGACTTTTCTTACCCTCTTTGCCAGTCTTATGAACTCACCCGAGCCGATCAGAACAGAACCCACCGGAGCACCCAGACCCTTCGACAGGCAGATTGAGATTGAATCGAACAGCCTGCCATAGTCTTCCGGCTTCTCTCCCGTGACGGTGATGGCATTGAACAGTCTGGCTCCGTCGAGATGATATTTAAGTTCCTTAGCGCGGCACAACTCTCCGATCCTTTTTATCTCATCGAATTTCCAGCAGGCACCAGCACCCCTGTTGACAGTATTCTCAACTGATACGAGCCGTGTCCTTGCACGATGGACATCATCAGGATTTATGCAGGCTTCAACCTGCTCACTTGTAAAGGTACCGTCGGGAGTGTTTATGAGTGAAACCTGGACTCCGGAGTTACAGGCCATTCCTCCTCCTTCAAAAAGATATACATGTGCCAGGCTGCTGCATACAATCTCATCACCCGGAGAGGTATGTACCCTTACAGCGATCTGGTTAGTCATGGTGCCTGACGGACAGAATATTGCGCCATCCATTCCGAACAGCCGGGCAGCATAATCTTCCAGCTCATTGACAGAGGGGTCATCTCCGAGAACCATGTCGCCAACAGGGGCATTCATCATAAATGACAGCATTTCCCTTCCCGGTCGGGTAACGGTGTCACTGCGAAGATCTATTATGCCCTTAACTCCGTGGAGGGTCTTACCTGTCATATATCAGCTCCCGCTCCTTTCCCGCCTTAATCCACAGAGGAAGCACATTCTCTGTGAATATCTTCTTGTCGCTATTGAGTTTATCCATATCGAGTCCGATAAACGACTGAGCCTTTGCTTTGCTACTTATATCGGGATATGGCACCTCTTCATTATGTCCGAGTGAAGCCAGCAACCTGGCCAGTTTCACCCTTGCCTCCTGGGCATAGGCAATTCCACCTGATATAATCCTTCCCGTTTCGACCGGCGAGTGAAACGAATTGCCGTGACCTGCCGCAGAGAAATCCCATCTCCACTGTGCTTTTCTGATATCATCCTGAACAGGTCTCATCTGAGCCTCTGTAGCCCCCTTTTCCCAGGCCAGTTTAGCTTCAACGTGACCACGTACAAGAAGTTCTTCAAGTTTATTTCTGTTTTCAATGATATTGTCCTGTCGTGTGTAGACATCCTGGACCAGTCTGTCTGTCTCTTCGCGGTGACATACCTGGCATGATCCGGATATATTATTGAGCGGACTCTGGAGGTGATGGTCCGTAAATTTCAATCCGCCTTCACTAATGAAGGGCATGTGGCAGTCGGCGCAGGAAACACCTCTTGAGGCATGCGTTCCGGTAAGGTAAACTTCGTAATCGGGGTGCTGAGCCTTAAGCATGGGTGTGCGGCTCAGGGCATGTGTCCAGTCACTGAAGGCTATCTCATCATAGTATTTTTCCATCTCTTCAAGGCCGGTTCCGTTTCTCCAGGGGAGTGTAAGATAGTCGACCCCTTCAATCTTTTTCTTATTGAAATAGTATTCAACATGGCACTGTGCACATACGAGGCTGCGCATCTCCTGGTGCGTGGCCTGTGATATATCCTTTCCCATTGCCTGGAAGGCCTCAATTAGTGCAGGGCGTGTAATCTGGAGATTCATGGTCTTTGAATCGTGGCAGTCGGCGCAGCCTATCGGGTTTATTATCTCACTGCCCTTTGTGTCCCAGGTACCCCTGTAAAACTCAGCGACCCCCACTTCATTCATCACGCGGGGCACATCGGGGCTTTTACAGGTCCAGCATGTATTGGGCTGGATGCTGGCCACACCCTCCCCGGGGGCACCAGTTCTGAGTGTCATTTGAATATCCTCAACTGCATAATAATGGCCCCGGCCCTGGTTGTAATCGCGTGAGAAGGCATAGCCGGCCCACAGAACGACCATTCTTGGTGATTCCTCCAGCATGTCAACCATGGCACTCCCATTGTATTTGCTCCTGAAATCGGTGAGAGCTGTCTTCATATATGAGTCATATTCCCTGGGGAAAAACTCTCCCCACTTTTCATTTCTGGGTTCGAATTGCGAAAAAGTTATCTGCGGGGTGTAGGCAAAAACAGCTTCAGCCCTTCGCTCAGCTATTGATGATGCCAGCATCCCAAGCAGAAAGACCACCACCACAGTGGCAGCAAAGATTATCCATCCGAGCCATGGACGTTCCTTAACCAAATCCTTTACGGGTCTCATACGGTATTCAGTTTATTGATTGTCATTAATAACCAGTTCTCTGAGCCAGTCGGGGGCTACCGGCCCCGGCAGCGGCACCCTTGCCCAGGGAACACTCGACAGGCTGTTGACACGTCCGTGAGGGGTTTCCCTGTGGCATTCCCAGCATTTCCTGTTCATCCGTTCCTCGTGAGTAACGCTGTTGTATCCCATTAATTTGCTGTCAGTCAACAGTTCCGTGTGGCACCTTATGCAGTTCTGATGCACCACGCGTTGCCCGGGTTCATGTATGAAGATTACCTGGGGTTCCAGCCTTAGGGTAAACATCGTAGCATGACGCAGGCCATCCTTGGCCTTGAAGTAATACTTGCTGAAAACATTGTTGTGAGGTACGTGACAGTCGTTGCAGTGTGTTGTTTCGCGATGGGAGCCATGATACCATGTTGCGTACTGCGGTGCCATAATATGGCAGTTTACGCAGGTTTCAGGCTTATCGCCAAGATAGGATGCGGCATTTGAAATATGAAATGAAAAGAGGGCGAGTCCTGTAAAGATTGCAAGAACAAGAATTACAGGTAATTTCCATCTGTCGGGAGGCATCAGTTTCTTCAGTAGTCCCATTTCAGATCAATTTCACGCAATATATTAAAAGGATGTCATAATTCAACTGGGATGATCAATACTTTTTTTCATTTTTTTTTACCATTACTGTTACTTTGAGAATCTGATTCGTCTTAATACATTAAAAGTAAAGAGAGGCCGACAGGATGAAGGAGAGAAGCACCTGCCGGAAATGTTGATAAGTTTGACATGCTGTTGATAAATGGATTGACAATTTAATGCAGATGTGAATTTTTAAATAATAATTTCGTTTGAATTTTTTCAGTAAAAACCAAATAAAAGAAGCCAAGAAAAAGATTGATCACCAATCAAAATTATGAACGCTGACAATAATGAGGTTTTCGCCCTCCGTAGTGAGGGCAGCCTCGTGGGTGGTTCCTCCGATGAGGAACCTGGCGCGGTAACAGGTTTGAAACCGCAGGTAAAATCCACAAACCAAGTAGTTAGCACTCAAAGTGTCGTGTTTCGCAACCGGCATTTCCCGCTTACACCTCCCGGTGAATGGAACGATTGGAAATGGCAACTCAGAAATTCCTACAGGAGTATTGATGATCTGCAAAAGATCATGGAACTTACCGAAGAGGAAATTCATGCTCTTAAGAACCTTAAGAACAGGCTGCCCCTTAGAATAACTCCCTATTTCGCATCGCTTATATGCAACAGGAAGCCCGGCGATCCTTTAAGAAGGAATGTTGTGCCCGTTGTTGACGAACTCTTTCAGCACAGAACGGAGGAATCAGATCCCTTGCATGAGGCCAGCTATTCTCCCGTAAAGGGTATTGTGCACCGATATCCCGACAGGGTACTGTTCACGGTTACCCAGTTCTGTTCATCATACTGCAGGTATTGCACAAGATCTCATTCCGTGGGTCAGCTCGACACGATTGACAGGAAGGACTGGGAAAAGGCATTCGGATATATCGCTGCCCATTCCGAAGTAAGGGATGTGCTTATAAGCGGAGGTGATCCACTGACACTAAGCGATTCGGCGCTTGATTATATTCTTTCAAAAATAAGGGCAATCCCTCACGTTGAGATGATAAGGATCGGCACTCGTGTTCCTGTTGTACTTCCCCAGAGGATTACCGGCAATCTGGTCAGGATTCTGAGGAAATACCATCCCCTCTTCCTGAGCCTGCACTTCATGCATCCCGATGAGATGACAGAAGAATGTGTTGCTGCATGCAACAAGCTTGCTGACGGAGGATTTCCCCTTGGCAGCCAGACAGTACTTCTAAAAGGGATCAACGATTCGGTTGAGGTGATGAAGGAACTCATGCACAGGCTTCTGAAGGCTAGGGTAAGACCCTATTACCTCTACCAGTGCGACCTCATTCCGGGTTCCTCACATTTCAGGACATCGGTCAACAAGGGATTGGAAATTATCAGGGGTCTTCGTGGATTCACCAGTGGCTATGCCATACCAACCTTTGTCGTTGACGCACCGGGGGGGGGAGGCAAAATACCTCTGCTGCCTGATTATGTGGTGGAACATACCGATGAAAGGATAGTCCTTCGCAACTATAAGGGAGAGGAATTTGTATATCCCGAAATCTGAAGTAGCCAATGAAAGTAGGTATTGCCTATGACCTGAGGTCGTGGTACCTCGGTCGTGGTTTTTCAATGGACGAAACGGCCGAGTTCGACAAGGAGGAGACCATAGAGGCTATTGAAAACGGACTGATGCGGATGGGATTTGAAACCGAGCGCATCGGGAACCTGTTTCAGCTTACGGACAAACTGGTGGCAGGGGACAGATGGGATCTGGTTTTCAATATTACCGAGGGGTTGTACGGCGATGGACGTGAATCGGTTGTACCTGCTATGCTCGATCAGTACAGGATACCTTATGTCTTCAGCGGACCGGCAGTGATGAGCCTTTCGCTGAACAAGCACCTTGCAAGGATAGCAGTGACAGCCGCCGGTGTTCCGGTTAGTCCGGGCAAGATTATCAGCAATCCTGATGAAATTAATGATACCGGACTGGAATACCCGCTTTTTGTAAAGCCTGTTTCCGAAGGAACCGGAAAGGGAATTACCGGCAGGAGCCTTGTCAGAAACCTTAGCGAGTTGAAGGATCAGGTAGGGAACCTGCTTCAATCTCACAATCAACCCGTCCTGGTGGAGGAATATTTGCCCGGCAGGGAGTTTACTGTTGGAGTAATTGGTACAGGGAGAGCAAGCAGGATTATCGGAGGTATGGAGGTGATATGTCGCGATAACCTCCCCTATTCAGTTGAGGTAAAGGAGAACTACCAGGATTTCGTGAAATACACACTTATTCCCGACGAATTTGTTAATGAGTGCAACGAGGTTGCACTGGGTGCATGGAACGCACTGATGGCAGTCGATGGAGGAAGGGTTGATCTGAAGGCTGACAGGCATGGCAGGATTTGCTTCATTGAGGCCAATCCGCTTGCAGGACTCAATCCGGTGCATTCCGACCTGCCGATATTGTCGCGGATGAACGGAGTCGGTTACCAGGAGCTGCTCGAAATGATCATGGATGCAGCCCTTCAGAGGTTAGGAATCAAACGATGAAGAGGCGCTGCTGCATACTATATAATGAGCCGGCCACCGATGCCGGTCCTGATGAACTCGACATCCTCGACCAGGTGGGGATCGTTGAGCAGCAACTTATGGCATTAGGTATAGAATCAACAAAGCTGGGTTTGGATGATGATTACAAAAACCGCATTGAACTCATCAACCATTCGGGTTATGATTTTGTGTTTAACCTGGTTGAGTCTATTCACGGCAAGGGTCGCCTCAATTATTTTGCTCCGGCATTGCTGGGTTCATTGGGAGTACCCTATACGGGTTGCTCACTTGAGGCTTTATTTCTGACCTCAAACAAGCGGCTGACCTCAAAGATACTTGGCCTGGCAGGAGTCAGAACCCCCGTATTTATCCAGCCCGGTGAGATAAACAGCCTGCATTACGGCAGGAAGTATATTATTAAGCCGTTATGGGAAGACGGTTCTCTTGGAATAGGTCCCGATTCAGTCTTTACCTGTTCACCCGGAGATGAAGCAAGACTTAGGGAATTTTCCCCTAACAACTGGATCATTGAGGAGTATATAGAGGGGAGGGAGTTCAATATCAGCCTTTTTTCAGGGCCAGACGGACCGGTTGTGTTGCCTCCGGCCGAGATAGAATTCCGCAACTATAATCCCGACCGTCCTAAAATAATGGATTTCAAGGCAAAATGGGAAGAGGGCAGCTTCGAGTTCGAAAATACCGTCAGGACATTTCCCGAAGACCTCGGACAGACAGATATGGCCTCAATACTGACGGGGGTGTGCATAAGCTGCTGGAAGATACTTGGTTTGAAAGGGTATGCAAGAGTTGACATCAGGTGTGATTCGGAAAATAACGTTTTTGTCATTGAGGTTAATGCCAATCCCTGTATCTCACCCGACAGTGGTTTCATAGCAGCTTGCCGTAAAGGAGGTTACAACCTTACAGATATTTTCAGCTATATTGTTAACGACCTTAATAACTGATAAGATGGATATCGTAAAAGGCATCAGGGAGGGTGACCGGGAGGAATTGAGGACCATACTGGCCTCCACAGGTTTTTTCTATGATTTTGAGATTGATACTGCACTTGGGCTGGTTGATGAGACATGCTCGAGGGGTGGAGACGACAGCGGCTACTTCTGGATGAAGATTACGGATGAAGGCAAGATAGTTGCTTTTGCCACATACGGCAATAATCCCTGTTCGGTTCATTCATTTGACCTCTACTGGATTGCAGTAAGGGCTGAGTCAAGGGGTAAACACTATGGGAGTATATTGCTGACCGCCGTGGAAGATGATGTCAGAAGCCGGGGAGGAAAGATCCTGTGGATTGAAACTTCGGGCCGGGCGCTGTACAAGCCTACCGAGGCCTTTTACCTTAGCCGGGGATATGAACTGGCAGCCTCGCTGAAGGATTTTTATGGTCCGGGGGATCCGAAGCAGGTTTACAGGAAAGAGCTATGAAAGGTATCTCCACGCTTATTCTGCTGGCATTATCAAATACTTTCATGACTCTCGCCTGGTATGGGCATCTTAAGTTCAAAACCATGACCAGGTTTGAGAACCTGGGGTTGATCTCGATCATACTTATCAGCTGGGGGATTGCTCTTTTTGAGTACTTCTTCCAGGTTCCTGCAAACAGAATAGGATTCAGGGGCAATGGCGGTCCTTTTTCACTCGTTGAACTGAAAGTGATTCAGGAGGTTATCTCGATATCCGTGTTTGTATTATTTACCTTGCTTGTCTTTAGAAATGAGCAGTTCAGGGTTAACCATTTAATTGGTTTCATCTTCCTGATACTGGCAGTATATTTCGTGTTCAGGAAATAAGCTCGAAAGGACCCTGCAGAAAAGCTCAGTCGCCTGGCGTGTTACACGATCGTTAAATTTGATCAGGCAAGCAACCCCGTAAGAGAAAAACTGGTCTGATACTTATCTGTTTTTTATTTCCGTCACCATTATTTGTCTGTTCGTGTAATTTATTTGGATAAAGCAAGACGGCGATGTAATTTTACACATATTAATATATGTAAACCCAAAATCCTTAATGCCATGAAAGCTCTCTACACCGGTTTAATTTTAATGCTGGCATCAATTTCTGTCATTGCCCAGGTGCCTCAGGGTTTTAACTACCAGGCTGTTGCCAGAAATGCTGCCGGGGAACCAGTTGCCAGTACCACCATGCAGGTAAAGGTGGCTATTACCAGTGATGCCGCCGGAACCCAGTATGTCTGGGAAGAGCAGCATAGTGTGACTACGAGTCCCAACGGGGTCTTTTCGCTTGTCGTGGGCGACCCTGCAGCAACCTGGGTACAGGGATCTGCAGCCTCATTCAGCGCCATCAACTGGGCTGCCGCACCACTTTACATTAAAACATCCATCAACTATCCCAGTTCATGGCAGAACCTGGGAACAACTCAGCTGTGGTCTGTGCCCTATTCCATGCTTGCCTCGAAATCGGTCGATTTCGCCGGCACCTTCAATTTTGACGGCGATACCATAGTAATACTTAAATCGGTAAGCATCGGGAGTGATGATGCAGGTAAGGCACTGCTTGCGGTTACCAGTCTTGATGATACCTCCGACGATCCTCTCTTTGAAGTTAAGCGGAAGGATGGACAGACGGTTTTTGCAGTGTACAACGATGCTGTTAATATTTATGTGCCGACAGGCCCCGGCAAATCATCGAAGGGAGGCTTTGCAATAGGAAGCTTCGATGAGGCCAAAAAGGGGTTTTCACAGGATTATTTCAGGGTGACACCCGACAGTGTGAGAATATACATCAATAATGACCCCAGCTTCACGAAAGGATCGGCATCGAAAGGCGGATTTGCCATTGGAGGTTTTGACGAGGCAAAAGGGATAACCAAAACCTTTCTCAACGTTACGGCCGCTTCAACGGTTGATACGGTAGGTTCCAGG
>JAVEWX010000203.1:0-4200 GCA_034004335.1 Bacteroidales bacterium
CTTAATACGGTTGAGGATAGCCAGTCCTTCCTCTTTCATCCCTGCATTAATGAGAACTTCGGCTATGCCTGTACAGAAATAGTCATCAGGCAGTTTTGACCAAGGCACGATCTCATAGCCTCGCCTTACAGCCTCAACTGCCCTTGTGGTATCCCCGGCCTCCAGAAGAGCCCTTCCCAGGTTTGCAAAAAGCCTTCTGAAATTGCTGAACATTCTCCGGTTATTCTCGTCAAGGTAGACAGAAGGATCCGCTGCATTACCCCACTTGAATTTGTTCATCATATTGTCATACATCACATTAGGGTCGATCATTCCGAAATCATATTCTCCCGTCTCATCGATTATTACGGGTACAACCCTGTAGGCCATTCCCTCCTGCACAAAGAATTTCTGAAGCCCCTTGTACTGGCTCGACGGAACAGTTGTGGAATAATAGACCGGACGTTCCCAGTTGTTGGATGCTATCAGGTCCATTATTGCAAGATCGCCCTTCAGTGCATTGTTATCTGAATAATTCCATATCATCGGGGCAGCTATCCTGTCGCTGTAATACTCTTTTACCGTTCCGTTAGCCACGACTGACGCACTATCAACATCTATCAGTAACTGATTGGCAGGCAAATAATTGGCATAATCTCCCCTGCCACTTATGTCGATCTGGAATTTTCTGTCGTCGAGCCCGAGAAACCTTACCACCTCCTTTATGTTCACAGGCCTGTTTACCGTTGTGTTCACAGGCATCTGTGTCCTGATACCTTCGAGGTATTTTTCAGAACCGAGTGAAAGCGGAAGCGGATCCGAATCAAAAGCCTTCTGTCTCATCATGTCGATATACCAGCCTGCCTGTATGTAACTCAGGTTTGCTACCCTGACATCTGTCCTGAGCCTTTCAACATCCTGAACATACCAAAGGGGAAATGAATCATTGTCTCCATAAGTGAACAGCACGGCATCCGGAGCACATGATTCGAGATAGTTTGCAGCTATGTCGCGCGCAGTATAACGGCCCGACCTGTCATGGTCATCCCAGTTCTGTGTTGCCAGAAGCACAGGAGAAGCCGCCAGAAGGATTATGAAAGGAATGATTACGGCACCCTTATGACCTGTAACACGCCTCAAAAGCTCATAAAAATACATGAATCCCATTCCTGCCCAGGCAGCAAAGGCATAAAACGACCCGGCATATGCATAATCCCTTTCTCTTGGCTGGTTGGGATACTGATTCAGATAGAGGATAATTGCAAATCCTGTCATAATGAAAAATGCCAGAACAAGGATAAAGCCGTTCCTGTCACGCCTGAATTGCCATATCATACCCATTATTCCTATCAGAAAAGGAAGAAAAAAATAGGTATTCCTTGCAGGGTTTTCCCTCAGGTCCGCCGGCAGGTTATCCTGATCGCCCAGCCTCATCTCGTCAATGAATTTTACCCCGCTGATCCAGTTGCCGTGCAAAACGTTGCCGTTTCCCTGAATATCATTCTGTCTTCCTGCAAAATTCCACATGAAATAACGCAGGTACATGAAGCCGGTCTGGTACCTGAAGAAGAACCTGAGATTCTCCCCGAAGGTAGGACATATAATTGTTTCCTTTCCTGAAGCGGAAGTAAGTGTATATCTTCGGCCATTAACCTTGCCCCAGTATTCATATGATGACTTATGGTGATCTTCCGGGCTGTACATTCTGGGGAAGATAGTAGTGAACTTATCGTTGTAGATATAGTCGGGACGATAATAGGGTTTATATTTCCCGTTAACCTTATTATACCCTGCCAGCACATCTTTGACATCTTCAGCCGGAGCGCTGTAATACGGCCCGTGAAACTTGGGCGAGCTTCCGTATTGCTGCATGTTGATATAGTAGGCAAGGGAAAAAATATCGGAAGGATTGTTCTGGTTCATCGGGGGCCTTGCAGATGACCGTATCACTATCATGGCATAGGACGAATAGCCTATCATGATCACCGTCAGGCAGGTTATTACATAATTCAGTATTACTCTTTCTTTTCTTACAGAATATCTTATGCCTGCAACCAATGCTGCTATCAGGGCTGCCAGAAATATCAGAAGGCCTGTATTGTAAGGTAATCCGAAACCGTTAACAAACAACAGCTCAAACCATCCTGCAACTTTCGGAACCCCGGGTATAAGAATAAAAACCATAATGCCGAGGATCAGGAGGGCAAGAACCAGCGACTTAAGAAAACCTGACAGGCTTACCTCGTATTTTCTGAAGTAGAACACTAAAACCAGAACCGGGATCACCAGCAGGTTCAGGCGGTGAACTCCAAGACCTAGTCCCATTATAAATGCGATGAGTATGATCCATCTTCCTGATGAAGGCTCATCAGCTTCTTCCTCCCACTTTAGCATTGCCCAGAATACCAGTCCGAGCATCAGCGACGACATGGAGTATAATTCTCCCTCAACTGCTGAAAACCAGAAAGTGTCGGAAAAAGTGTATGTCAGTGCACCGATAATTCCGCTGGCCAGAATCGCCGGGATCTGTCTTGAATCAAGTGGACTGGTACGTGTGAAAACACGCCTTACAAGATGGGTAACAGTCCAGAACAGGAAGAGAATTGTAAAAGCACTGCAGAGAGCCGACAGCAGGTTGATCATCAGGGCAACATTCGATGCATCTCCTCCTGCAAAGAGTGTGGCTATTCGTCCGATCATCAGAAACAAGGGAGCTCCCGGAGGATGCCCCACCTGAAGGCCGTAGGCTGACAGAATGAATTCGCCGCAATCCCAGAAGCTTACGGTAGGCTCTGCCGTCATCATATAAACAACTGCAGAAATCAGAAACATTAACCAGCCTGTGAGATTATTCAGGCGGCGGTAAGTTGCCCAAGCTGAATCCATAACATGTTGAAAATTTAAAACAACAAAGAACGCAAAAAATCGCTATCTGACTATGACAGTCATTCTATTTAACATCATTTTAACCAGGGCAGCCCTCTTTCTGCAGCGAACCGGAACTGCTACGGGCACAGATAATGGCCTGTGTCAGTCTTTTCAGGGCCGTGCCTGTCTCACGATGAAGCCCGGGGGGAAGTGCAAAAATACCGCCAGAGCTTATTTTTCCATATAGCCCCGGCATAGTTGATTCCTATTCTCGGGCCGGTTCTGATTTCCGGCCTTATACCCGTATCTTCCACCCATATCCTGTCCGACAATGTAAGGTCCTCACCGTAAAAGGACCTGTCTATCCTCAACTCCCTTGCCAGTTTTCCGGGACCGCTGAATCCTTCAATCCCCCTTATAAGTGCAGCCTGAGGATCATCCGGCTCCCCGGTAACAAAATTGAGCATCCAGTACATCCCGTAAACAAAATATACATAGACCTTTCCTCCTTCATGATACATTATTTCTGTGCGGGCTGTCCTTCCGCTTGCTGCATGGCATGCCTCGTCAGCCTCACCCCGGTAGGCTTCGGTCTCTGTTATCATGTACCGTCTGATCTCTCCTGTAATATCCCTTACTGCAAGCATTTTCCCGATAAGAGCCGGAGCTGCTTCCAAAACATCGCGGACGAAAAATTCGCGTGTCAGCCTTGTGATTGCTGCCATATCAGTAAGGGATCCTGCTTTCAAAGCTGTCCCATTTTCTGAAAACCTCGTCACCTCCCGCATCCGACATTTTAACAAAACTGATTTTCCTGTCATGCGGATCCAATGCAATCTCATCATATATCATCTTGTCGCTGAACCCTGACCTTTCGGCATCGGTACGATCGGATGCAAAGAAAACCGTCCTTATTCCCGCCCAGTATATTGCGCCGAAACACATGGGACAGGGCTCGCATGACGAGTATAAAACACAATCCGACAGATCGTGGCAGCCCAGTAATTCGGAAGCCTCCCTGATAGCAAGAATTTCAGCATGTGCAGTAGGATCATGTAAATTCACAACTTCATTGTTCGCTTCGGCAATAAGCCTTCCTTCCCTGGCTATGACAGCCCCGAAGGGTCCGCAGCCCTTATCTATCCCGGCTTTGGCAATTCCGACGGCGTGCCTCATGAAAACTGCATCTTCCTGTTTAATGTTAGTATCCATCTCAATCTCATTCATAATAAGGTCATAAAAATAAGCTTCCTTTTCCTAACGCGTAATAAAATCTGGGCAATATTCTTTTTTTTTAATAAATATATTGTATTTTTGCAATCCCGAATTAACGGGGTTTTTTCGTTAAGTACA
>JAVEWX010000050.1:0-20186 GCA_034004335.1 Bacteroidales bacterium
ACATATCATCCTACTTCCTTACCACTACCAGATAGGGAGGTTCAACCAGCTCTTCGAGACCGAGCTCCCGCTCCCTGACAAGACTTATGACCTCCGACTGCTTCGATGAATAATTCAGGTCGGCCGAAATCGACAATGCTTCGGCTCTCAACTCCTTTACCTCATTCTGAAGTCTTGAACTCCTCCTTACAAGATCTTCGGCGTGAAACCTGTTGGCAATGTAAAGAGCCGCGAGAAATGCCAGGAATACAATGAATCCAAGATTCTTCAGTATTATCTTGTCCGTAACCAGACTCCCGCTCATCAGCTCCTTGATGAACCCATGACCAGCCGGTTTCTTTCTCCTTGTACTATTCTTTTCCATTCCACGCAGTCTTTTCGGCTATCCTCAGTTTTGCGCTCCTCGAGCGCGGATTGGCTGCTATCTCGCTGTCATCAGGTACTATGGCCTTCCTGGTAATTATGCTGAACGGTGTATGCACATTACCGTAGAAATCCTTTTCGGCAACATTGTCAAACGATCCGCTCCTCAGGAAGTTCTTCACCAGCCTGTCCTCAAGCGAGTGATAGGTGATCACCACCAGCCGACCCCCGGGCCTGAGCATGCCGGTTGCCTGCCCCAGCATCTCCTTCAGGTTATCAAGTTCCCTGTTTACCTCTATCCGTAAAGCCTGGAACAATTTTGCAAAGAACTTGTGTTCCGATCTCGCGGGAACCAGGGCCCGCACTGCCGAGGTGAGGTCACCGGCCAGCGCCAGGGGAGATTTCTCACGAGCCGCCACAATGGCTCTTGCCACCGCGCCCGAATTCCTAATCTCGCCATAGTCACGGAACAAGGCTGTTAGCCTGTCCTCGGTCCAGGTATTGACTATCTGGGCAGCTGTCAGTGGTGCCCGGTCGTTCATCCGCATGTCGAGCGGCCCTTCAAAGCGAAAGGAAAAACCCCTCGCGGGTACGTCAAACTGGTGGAATGAAACCCCCAGATCAGCTATCAACCCGTCAATGGCCCCGATACCCAGGTAAGCAAGATTGTTCCTCAGAAAACGGAAATTCTGGATCAGCAAGGTGAAGCGACTGTCTGATATTGCGTTTGCCAAGGCATCTTCGTCATGGTCGAAGGCTATCAGCCTGCCCCCCTTAAGCCTGTCAAGTATCTCGCGTGAATGACCTCCGCCACCGAATGTAACATCGACGTAGATCCCTCCGGGCCGGATATCAAGCCCGTCAACACTCTGTTTGAGCAAGGCAGGTACATGATACGTCATTGCTAATCGGTTTGGTTAGCTGACCCGCCCAGGAGCTTCTCAGCCAAATCGGCGAAGTCTGACGGCACCATGGAAGCAGACCCGTATGAATCTTCGGGCCATATCTCTATCCTGCCATCCTGACCGGCCATTACGACATCACGTGTAATGCCCGCCAGATCAAGGAGCCTCCTGGGGATGAGAAGCCTGCTGTTGCCATCGAGGGTTACTTCGGCAGTGCCCATGAAAAAATTCCGCAGAAAACGGTTGTGCTCCCGGTTATATGGATTGATCCTGCTCCTGATCCTGCTTAACTGTATGTTCCAGTCCTCGATGGTATACAGCACCAGGCAATTCTCGAAAATATCCTTCCTCACCACGAACCTGTCCTCCGAGGCAGATGGCATCTGCTTCTTGAACACCGACGGAAGAATAACCCTGCCCTTCTCATCTACCTTGCACGGATAATCTCCTATGAACGTGGCCATATCTTATTAACATTTTAAAACGCTAAAATATATAATTTTTACCCACTTTGCTCCACTTACCTCCATTTTTTTCCACTTTGTTAATAACTTTTACCTCCGATTGGCTCACTCACTATTTTGAATAACTTTGAAAACTGAATTACGGACAGGCAAAAACAACCTCAGATACTATGGGAGAGTTGCGAAAAATTGATGTCAGGGAAATTATAAGGTCCAAGAGTCCCTCCCTGGGAAAGCGCATCCCTTCCTTCATTATCAGGTATCTTGAGAAAACTGTTCACCAGGAGGAGATAAATGAGATCCTTCGTATCTACAGCGATCTGAAGGACAGGGAATTCGTAGCCGCGGTTCTCGATTATATGGGTATCACCTACAGGGCATTCGGAACCGGGAATCTCCCCCCGGAAGGCAGGTTTGTTTTTGCATCAAACCATCCGCTTGGCGGACTCGACGGTCTGGTATTCATTAATGAGGTATCGAAGCACTATCCTTCGGTTAAGTTTCCGGTGAACGACCTGCTGCTCAACATCCCCAATTTCTCGGGCATCTTCCTGGCTGTCAACAAACACGGATCCCAGGCCAGGGATTCTGCCCTGACCATTGAGAAAGCTTATGCATCAGACGACCAGATACTCTATTTCCCGGCAGGCCTGTGTTCCAGAAGAAGACGGGGGAAGATATCTGACCTCGACTGGCAGAAGAGCTTCATTAACAAGGCTGTATGGCATCGCAGGGACATTATCCCGGTATATTTTTCGGGAAGGAACTCAAATTTCTTTTATTCCCTTGCTTCCGCCAGGAGCCTCCTCGGAATAAGGACAAATATAGAGATGCTCTGGCTTCCCGACGAAATGTTCTCGCAGAAGGGCAGGGCTCTTTCCATCGTCTTCGGTAAGCCGGTGCCATGGCAAACCTTTGACAAGAAGAAAAATGCGACACAGTGGGCTGAGTTTGTAAAAAGAAAAACTTATGATCTTGCCGGCATAATTGAAGCCAGAACCTGACCATTGTAACACTGGTTTGAATATATTTGTAACCGATTCGAAAACCTGACTCATCACGTTAAGATGGAAGCTATTGCTGAACGGGCTCCGCTGGAACAGATTATCGCAGAGCTTACTCCCGAAAGGTTTCTGAGAAAGACCAACAACGGTAATAATGAGGTTTATCTTTTCAACGGTACCGATTCTCCGGTGCTGATGAGGGAGGTGGGCAGGGTCAGGGAGCACACCTTCAGGAGCGCGGGAGGAGGTACAGGCAAAGAGATCGACATTGATGAATATGACCTGGCTGAGGAACATAATCACAGGCAACTGATAGTATGGGACCCCGACCATAATGAGATAATTGGCGGCTACAGGTTTTTTTACAACAGTGAACAAAATCCCACCGACGATCTTTCAAGGCTTGCCTCCTGGTCCTATTTCAATTTCTCGGAGCGGTTCTGCAAGGAGTTTTATCCCTACCTCATGGAACTGGGGAGGTCGTTTGTTCAGCCTGAGTATCAGTCGAAGGCGATGGGCCGCAAGAGCCTGTTCTCGCTCGACAACCTATGGGACGGGCTGGGAGCTCTTATAATCAATACGCCTCACATAAGGTTTCTTTTCGGCAAGGTTACGATGTACAGGCACTACAATCAGAAGGCCCGCGACATGATCATGTGTTTCATGAGGAAACACTTCGGCGACCGCGAACAGCTGATCGTACCCAAAGAGCCTGTTTATATCGACATCCATGAGTCGGAGATCGGAAAGCTCTTCACAGGAAATTACAGGGAGGATTACAGGGTGCTATCGGCCGAGGTAAGGAAGCTGGGGGAGAATATTCCTCCTCTGTTCAACGCGTACATGAACCTCTCTCCCTCAATGCGCACCTTCGGGACCTTCATAAACCACCATTTCGGCAACGTGGAGGAGACAGGCATAATGATAACGCTCCGCGACATCTACATTGAAAAGATAAACCGTCACCTGGCATCCTACAGGGAGAACTTTGAATTCGACAGGATTGATTGAGAGATGAGGTTCATCAGTATGCTCTCCGGTCTATTCCCTCAATAAAGTTGACAAACGACCTGTTCACCACCCTGTTACCCCCCGGAGTAGGATAATCGCCCGAAAAATACCAGTCTCCCCTGTTGTTGGGACAGGCTATGCGAAGGTTCTCAATCGTCTGGTAAACTATCTCTATTTCCGGGCATGTGCCTGGCAGCTTCAACATCTCCGAAATCTTCGCAGAAATCTGTTCAACGGTGAAATCGTCGTATATCTGCTTCACCATATTCCTCATCTCTGATATCGGTTTTCTGAGTTCCTCCCTGGCCTGCCGGTAAACATCATCTATCAGCTGGTCGCGACCCAGCTCCCTGAGAAGCGAGATGGCCGCCCTGAAGGCTATGAAGTCACCCAGCTTGGCCATGTCAATTCCGTAACAGTCGGGGTATCTTATCTGCGGCGATGATGATACTATTATGATCTTCACCGGATCGAGCCTGCTGAGTATTCCAATAATGCTGTTCTTCAGGGTTGATCCCCTTACCACCGAATCATCAATGACCACCAGGTTGTCAATTCCGCGACGCACAACGCCGTAGGTAACATCATAAACATGACCGATTATGTCATTCCTTGAACTGTCTCCCGTAATGAAGGTCCTCAGCTTTGCATCCTTCACGGCTATCTTTTCTATTCTCGGACGTACCGACATCAGCCGCAACAGATCCTCCCTCGGCAGTGCTCCTCCCCTCTTCAGTATCTCATCCGCCTTGAACCCGTTGAGATAATCATCAAGCCCCTTGATCAGACCGAAGAAGGCACTCTCGGCAGTATTGGGAATATAGGAAAAGACCGTGTTCCCGATATCATAATTCACTGCCTTCAAAACATAAGGAGTAAGCAGTTCACCGAGCATCTTTCTCTCGCGGTAGATATTCTTGTCGGTTCCCCTGGAAAAATATATCCGTTCGAACGAGCATTTTGCCGGAGGTCCGGCCTCGAGAATCTTCCCGGCAGAGACTGTTCCCGACGGAGTGATTATCAATGCATGTCCCGGCCCGAGCTCCTGTATATCGGCTGTTTTCCTCCCGAATACTGTCTGAATGACAGGTCTTTCTGATGCGGCCACGGCTATCTCATCATCATGATAATAGAAAACGGGCCTTATGCCGGAGGGGTCCCTCAGCACGAATCCCGTACCGTGACCAGTTATTCCGGCCATAGCATATCCTCCGTCCCAGCGGCGGGCGGCATTGAAAAGTACGGCAGAAATATCGAGATTCTCCTCAATCAGCGGGGTAATCTCCCTCTTTGTAAAACCACGGCTCTTAAAGTCACGATACAGTCTCTCGTTCTCCTCATCAAGGAAATGTCCTATGTTTTCGACTATTGTCACTGTATCGGAAAAATCAACAGGATTCTGGCCTATCTCCACCAGGTGCTCAAAAATCTCATCAACATTAGTCAGGTTGAAATTGCCTGCCAGTATCATGCTCCTCGATCTCCAGTTGTTCTCACGTGTCACCGGGTGAACATAATCAATGTTATAGTTTCCGAAGGTGCCATAGCGCAGGTGTCCGAGGTAAATGTCACAGGCAAACGGCATCCTTTCCCTCAGGAAAGAGGGATTCCCGGCCAGGTCAGGTTCCTCCTTTCTGACAGCCTCAATGTCATCATCTATACGGGAGAAAAGATCCTTAATCGGATCGGGCTGGTTAGATCTCTGCCTGAAGATGTACCTGCTCCCGGGGGGTACGTTAAGCTTCAGCCCGGCAAGTCCGGCGCCATCCTGCCCCCTGTTGCGCTGCTTCTCCATCATCATGTACATCCTGCGGAGGCCGAATTTCCATGATCCGTATTTCTCAATGTAATATTCCGCGGGTTTAAGCAGCCTTAAAAGTGCTATCCCGCATTCGTGCCTTATGGAATCACTCATCTTTTTACCTTGTTGTTTCCGGCAGGTTGATCTTCTGCTTCACCAGGTAGCAATCGGGAAAGCTCCTGCGAACACGGGCAAGCAACCTTGTTGCTTCTATCTTGGTGCGAAAGTCTCCTATCCTTACTATATAGTAGTTTGGACTTTCAAATTCCTTGTAGGGTCTGAGCTCAGGAAAATCAACTATCACCTGCGCCATTATTTTGTCTGCCTCCTCCCCGGCGTTGCGGGCTCCCCTGCGGTATACCTGAATGCGATAGCCGTCAATCGCTCCCGCCAGTCTGTTGGCCTCGATATGCCTGCTAATAAGTGTATCGACTGCTGCATCATGGTATATGGAGAGCTCCCCCCTGCTTAACATTGAGGACCCCTGGTTCAGCAGGTTTGAAACCCTGACTATCTTCTGGGAAGGGGCAACCTGCGACAGAATGAGCAGGAGAAGCGCAAGGATCCGGAATTTGTTAATCACTGTCATTACACCTCTTTGGTTCAGGTTATCAGCCCTGGTTCGCGTTCGTCATCTGACCGGGCCGGGTGACCTGCCAGAATTGTTCACGCGGCGAAATTAATCTATTTTTTTATTCCTCAATAACGGGTTTCATTACCAGATAGTATCTTCCTCCCCTTGATCCGCCAATGAGAATATTACCTTCATGATTAATCACAATTTCTTCTGCCCTGGCCTCTGTATCATATGAATCACATACATTGAAGATTCTCAGCATGCGGTACTCCGATCCGTCAGTTATGCTCAGCATACTGATGATGAAGCAATTCCGGTTCAGAAGGTAGACCAGATCTCCTGCGGCTGCGGTAACGGCCATACCCTCGTTTGAGTTTTCAGGGTACTTCTTCCACAGTACGCTGCCGCTCTGGGAGATGCCGGCTGCAAATGAGTTGTTGAGCAGATTCCCTTCAAACAACAGTTCAGTCCTTCCGCTCACAACGTAACCTCCCTGGACTTCGCATACATCAAGCGATGCTGCACTGTAGGAGGGATTGTTTATGAGCTCTCTTTCCCAGACGGTCTGCAGTGACTCGTCGATCTTCATGACCGATGCCTTCGGCCTGGCTGTGCCTGTAGCCTTTGTCACCGATACTATGAATCCGCCACCTGCAGCGACCACTGCTCCGGATATCCTGAAAAAATCCTGTTCAATCCTTGCCTCATTTGACAGAACCGCCCCCGATGTGTCGAAATGCACTATGCAGAGTCCCGATATCTCATCAGGGCCCTCATCAGGTCCGGTGCCGCACAGAGCCACAAAACTGCCTTCATAAGCACCGGTAAATAGAAAAACCTCACTAACCGATACCTCTGTCGCAATCCGGTCCTCACGTATCATATTTCCCTGCGGGTCGAGAAGGGTAATCAGCAGCTGAGACTCCGACGCGCCTGCTGCAAGTATGTAGGCGGTGTCATACCAGATCGCCCTGTAGGCTCCCTCTTCTGCCGAAAGATAACTGAAATCCTTTTTACCTTTGCGGGTGCTTTTCAGCATGTAAGCATTGCCGTCAACAGTACCAGCACTGATGAACCCTGAGTCAGGCATGTGAGCAATGAAGAAGGCTGTGCCGTTTCCACCTGCATATTCCCATATGAAGTCCTCTTTCTCCCGGTTGCATGAGATGAGAACTGCAGCGGCAATCATGATCAATATGGTAATTTTTCTCATCGCCGGCCAATTTAACAGCTTATAAAGGTACGAAATTGGTTTGTCAGTACAAAAAAGGGGAGTTGTACCAGGTACAACCCCCCGCGGGTGCGTGAAAACTGAAACTGAAAACTATCTGAGCAGGTTCATTTCCATGGACTCCTGCTGATCGAGGCGTCTCTGGAAATTATTGAAATTATATGTCAGGGTAAGGGTTACTATACGCTGTTCCGGTTTAATACTGCTTGTGAATCTGAAGTTTTCGCCCGATGACAGGGTCTTCAACCTGTATGTGGCAAGAAGGTCCCTGACACCAAGACTCAGTGTGAGTTTCTGCTTCATAAACCCCTGGTTGAAACCGGCATTCAGCATGAAGGCTCCGTTTGTACGGCCCTGTACATTGATTGACGGGCCTGTATAGATCCCCGACAGGGAGATCCTTGTGGAAGGTGACAGCAGGAATATCGCGTTGCTGTTGAGATCCCAGGAAACGGTGCTCTCTTCCGCCTCAGCCGACAGTGATTCATCATCAAGAAGGTAATAGTAGACGCTTCCCGAGCCTATGAACCGCAGCCAGCTTACAGGCTGCAGGTTTGCCATGAATTCGCCTCCTGCCGAGTGCGACCTGTCGGAATTGCCCGGGGTCATGAACGTCTTACCCTCCCCGTCGATTTCAATCAGGCTTTCAATGATATCGTTTGTCTGCCTGTAGAATACTTCGGTGCTTACCAGACCCGTCTTAACCGGCTTCTGGTAACTGAGTTCCCATGAGCCGGTAAACTCAGGCCTGATCTGTGGATTCCCGCTCACTATGGTATTATCATCGATAAACTGGGGAAAGGGATTCAGAACATTCCTGCCCGGCCGGTTTATTCTTCTCGAATAGCTAAGCTGCAACTGGCTGCCACTGCCGAGGTCGCGTGTGACATGGGCCGTAGGAAACATGCTCAGCCTCTCATAATCATAATGCTCATCAAGGGTGATCTGTTCTATTCTCCGGTTGGTATATTCGCCCCTCAACCCTAACTGGTAACTGTATTTACCAACGGCTGACGACCAGGTGCCATAGAGAGACAGCACGTCGCGGTCGAAGCTGAATTCATTGGAATAATATGTGTCGGGAACCCAGGCCCCTTCAACGGGATCATAGTTGTTGAAATCGTTCCGGTTATCCTCATCGAGCAGAATATACTGAAAGCCTGCCTCCAGCTTCGATTTTTCACCGACAGCTCTCTCATAGTCACTCTTAAAGCGAAAATCCATAATGTCGAGCGAAAGAACCGATTCCCTCATAACCGGATCACCCGGAAGGGGTATCCACTGGTCACTGGCAGGCTGGTCAGTCATCTCCTGTGTTATGTCACCCCTGAGACCACCGCCAAACAGGTTGAAGACAATTTTCTCCCCCTCCCTCCCGAAATTGTGAGTATACCTCAGGGATGGATTGAAGAAGAATGCATCAAGACCAATATCATTTTTATAAAGTGAGTATTCCCGGGAAGATGTCTCACTGTTGTCGGTTAATATACTGGTGGTTACCCCCACCTCCTGAATTATAGGGCCAAACAGCCCCGAAATTGTCATGGAGTTTCTCTCGTTCAATGTCACATCGGCCCCGGTATTAAAGTTCAGGGTCCTTATCCTGGCTTCCTGGGTAAGCCGGGAGTCAATGAGCAGTTCACCCCCCGAAAGATCGTTTTCCCTTAAGATGTCTCCCGAAGCCTCAACATTGTAAAGCATACCGGTCACCCCGCCGAACAGGTTAACCCTGCCCTTCCTGTAATTTGCCTGGATGTCGCCCGAATATTTGCCGCCAAGGCCCGCCATGCCCGATATCATACCGTTGAAGCCGGGTTGTTTCTGCTTCTTGAGTATAAGGTTGATGATGCCTGCAGTACCGTCGGGATCATACCTTGCGGATGGATTGGTCATCACCTCCACCGACTCCACCATTTCTGCCGGTATCTGCCTTAGCATGTTTGTACCGGTTGGTGGGGCAGGATTACCATCTATCAGCAGGGTATAGTCCGAACTACCCCTGAGAAGCACATTGCCTTCAGCATCAACGGTTACCGATGGTATGTTCTCAAGCACCTGGGCAAGAGTGGTGGCTCCTGCCTTCCTGAAATCATCAACCATTACGATCTTTTTATCCTGACGGTATATGACCTGTGGCCTGACAGCCACCACAGTCACATCACCTGCGTCTCCCGTCGCCTCCGACAGGAGGAACTCCCCGAGGTCAGTCTCAGGGACATCAGCTGTAATTACAAACGGGAATGTTTCGGTAGTGTACCCTACGAAGCTCATGACGAGCAGGTAGCTTCCTTCGGCTATACCCGGAAGGCTGAAATCACCCTCATTATCGGTGGCCGCACCGGTCTTAAGAGTTGAATCGGGCATGGAATAGAGGGCTATGGTAACATTGACAAAGGGTTTACCTGTCGAAAGGTCCATAACCCTTCCCCTTACCATCCCCCTGAATGAAGTCTGGGAAAACATCCCTGCTGACGCCCCGAGAATTATAAGGATTACCAGGGCAAAGGTTCTTTTCATGGATTGATAGTATCTAGTCCGTATTTATCTATTATCAGATCAAAGGTGATCCTTAATAACGAAGCCGGAAAATCTTTTCTGTGAACAGTAAATTAAATCGGGTGAAAGACTCATGCAGCACCTTGCGACTGTTTTGAAGCCTGGTTTGCCCCGTTCACAGATAAAAGCGGGCATCTTACCCTGCCCGGTAACTCTTTTCACCGAAAACGGGGACTGGCAACAGGGTCTGTCACCCCCCATCAGAGACCGATTACAGTCAGTTTCCCGCCGGTCGCATAAAATATTTTGCCGGCAGCATCCTTTTGACGTATTTTTACATGCGGTAAAATGACCGGGAGCCGAAAATGAAGAAGAGTTCACTATTGCTGATACACCTGGTATTCTGGACGCTAAGCGTGATAATACCCTCCATGCTGATATTCACCTACAAGTCGCAGATAACCCAGGGAATGATCATCTACCAGATAATCACTCATCTTTATTATGCCATTGTCTTCTACTTTATTTACCTTTTTATTTTCCCTGTTACTTTTGGGTCACAGTCGGGCCGCTTCTTCAGAAACCTGGTGATATTCACGGCCTCGGTACTTTTCCTGTGGCTTATCAAGATCGGTAAGACCGTGGTAATAGACCATAAATATGCCCTTGAGCTGCAAAGATACAATATCTATTCTGCAACACATTATATCTCCGACCTTCTCAACATAATAATATTCACTCTTTTTGCAGTCTTTATCAGGATGGCCATAAAATGGTATAACGAAAGAAGACAGAGCGCGGAAATAATGATTCATGAACACCGCATGGAACTTGAATTCCTCAAAGCCCAGCTGAATCCTCACTTCTTCTTCAATACCCTTAACAACATCTATTCACTTGTATATAAGAAATCTGACGAGGCACCTGCAGCGTTGATGAAGCTCTCCGACATAATGAGGTTCATGCTTTATGAATCGAAGGCCGAGATGGTACCCCTCGACAAGGAACTGGAGAATCTTAACAATTACCTCGAACTCGAGAAGCTGCGGCTACGCGATCCTGAGTTCATTTCATATACCGTGGAGGGTGACACTGACATGCACCAGGTACCTCCTATGCTTCTCCTCTCATTTGTTGAGAACGCCTTCAAGCACGGGAGAAAAAGAGTTGCCAATCCAGGAATTACCATCAGCGTATCCGCCACAGCCAGAAGACTTCGTTTCCTCGTATCCAATTACACCCTCGACATCCCGGAAGGTGACAGGGATGACATTGGGATAGGAATGCAGAACACCCGCAGGCGGCTGGAACTCCTATACCCGGGATGCCACGACCTGAGGATATCAAGAACCAGGGAAAAATACACCGTTTCCCTGGAGCTTATTTATAACAAGTTTTAAAAACAGGCAGCATGGAACTGAAATGCATTGCAGTAGACGATGAACCCCTGGCCCTCGAGATAATAACCGACTACATAGCCAGGGTACCCTTCCTCAAACTGCTGAGAACCTTCGACAATGCAATCGATTGCATTGACTTCCTCAAGAGCAGCAAGGTGGATCTCATGTTTCTCGATATAGAAATGGAGTCGCTCACCGGTATACAGCTCATTCATGCCCTGAAGGTACGCCCCGAGGTTATCTTCACCACTGCCTATGACACCTATGCAGTTGAAGGGTTTGAGCTCGATGCTGCCGACTACCTTCTCAAGCCCATAAGTTTCGAGCGGTTTGTGAAATCTGTCGACAGGGTATTCAGCAAATTATCTGACAGGGAAGATCACGGGGAAAAAGACAGGGCAATCCCGGTAAACACAGATGCCACAGGCAGGTTCATTTTTGTCAAGACCGAAAACCGGCTTCAGAAGATCGCCGTTGATGATATCCTCTACATTGAGGGACAGGGTGATTACCTGAGAATAATTTCAAGAACCTGCAAGGTGATGACACTTCAGAATTTCAAAAAGATGGAAGCCGTACTTCCTGCCGCGAATTTCGTCAGGGTCCATAAATCATATATGGTAGCCCTCGACAAGATAGAGAATATCACCAGGAACAGGATAAGGATAGGAGATAAGACAATCCCCGTCAGCGACAGCTACAAGAATGATTTCTACGCCCGGCTTTCGGAAAAGGGACTGCTGACGTGAAGAGCTTCGCCTGGCGTCCGGCGTCCGGTGACCCAAAACGCAGAACCTGGAACACAGAACGCGGAACACGCAACACGTAACACGCAACCCGTAACCCGCAACCCGCAACCCGTAGCAACTTTTTACTACCTTTGTGTCCTTAAATATGACTCCCTGCCCTTTCCGGAATGAAGAGGTTTTATATAGAAACGTACGGGTGCCAGATGAATGTGGCCGACACCGAAGTAGTTGCATCGGTGCTCACTGATTCAGGCTTTGAGGTTACTGATTCAATGTCGGGGGCCGATATTATCCTGGTGAATACCTGTTCAATACGTGAGAATGCCGAGCAGCGGGTATGGGGAAGGCTCGACCTTTTCAGGAAAGAGAAGAAAAAAAGGCCTGGAACGATTGTCGGGGTCATAGGCTGCATGGCGGAAAGGCTGAAGGAGAAGCTTCTCGAAACCGGCAAGATGGTCGACCTCGTTGCCGGGCCCGATGCATACCGTGAACTGCCCCGCCTGATCAGGGATGCCGGGGAGGGTCACAGGGCCGTAAACGTAATATTGTCGCGCGAGGAAACCTATGCCGACATTGCCCCGGTAAGACTCGACAAAAATGGCGTGTCAGCCTTCGTGTCAATTATGCGGGGCTGCAACAACATGTGCTCCTACTGTGTGGTTCCCTATGTGCGAGGTGCGGAAAGGAGCCGCGACCCGATGACTATCGCAAGAGAGGTGCGCGCCCTGTTTGAAGAGGGATACCGTGAAGTAACCCTGCTGGGGCAGAATGTCGATTCATACAGGTGGACAGGAAAAGGTGAGGCTACGGATTTCAGCAGCCTGCTGAGCCTCGTAGCTGACATCGATCCCTTACTGAGGGTCAGATTCTCTACCAACCACCCGAAGGACATGTCTGACGAACTGCTTCTTACAATGTCGCGATACCCCAACATCTGCAAACATATTCATCTCCCTGTTCAGAGTGGCAGCTCAAGAATACTCGGTCTTATGAACAGAAAATATGACCGCGACTGGTACATGGAAAGGATCACAGCTATCAGGAGGATACTGCCCGGATGCTCCCTCTCAACAGATATCATCACCGGCTTCTGCAGCGAGACAGAGGAGGATCACCAGGAGACACTGAGCCTCCTGAAATGGGCGCAGTTCGACTTTGCATATATGTTTGCCTACAGCGAAAGGCCGGGTACCGGAGCTGCCAGGAAACTGGCCGACGATGTGCCCGGCGATGTTAAGAAGAGAAGACTCAATGAAATCATAGCCTTGCAAAACAGCATATCGGCAACCGTTAAAAAACAGGACGTTGGCATGAAGTTTGAGGTTCTGGTTGAGGGGGTTTCAAAAAAATCAGCAGACCGTTTGTATGGAAGGACATCGCAAAACAAGGTTGTGGTGTTTCCCGGAGAGAATCTCAAGCCCGGTGATTATGTAACGGTTCTGGTTGAAAGATGTACTTCAGCGACTCTCATAGGCCATGTTGCCGATGAGACTGACAGATAGATAACAGAAATATTGACTAACATTGCAAAAAATATATGTTATGGGCAGGATACTGATTTTGACTTTCGCCGCACTGCTTCTTCCCGTTATCATCGCCAGCGGACAGAAACAACAGAGGATCGAAATATCGGGAGTGGTTGTCTCGGAGGAGGGCAAACCCGTGAAGGGTGCAACCATCTTCATTGACGGGGTTGAGACCAACACCAGGTCAGACAAAGCCGGTGAATTCAAACTGAAAATTAATCCCGAAGCCTTAAGGATCCAGGCCGTGATGCCTGAGACGGGTATCGCCGAAGAGCCAATAGGCGAATCCCGGATGTTCTACCTTGCACTCAACAAGGCAAAGATAATTCAGCTTATTGAAGCTGATCCGGGTGATGATATGGTTGATATGGGCTACGCCTCCATAAAGAAAAAGTATATGACCAGTTCATCGACCAAAATAGAAACCGCCCAGGCCCGATACAGCTCCTACGCCAATATCTTTGATATGATCAAGGGTGAAGTTCCCGGTGTCACCGTATATGGAACAAGCATTACCATCAGGGGTATCGGGAGCATCAGGTCGACCAACCAGCCGCTCTTCGTGGTTGATGGCATTGTAACTGACAATATAAACCACATCTCTCCCTCTGAAGTTCAGTCCATTAATGTCCTTAAGGGAGCTGATGCTTCAGCCTATGGTTCAAGAGGTTCCAATGGTGTGATCGTCATTAAAAGGAAGACAGGGAAATAGAATCTATTTCTCCCTGTCAACCCTCAGCGATAGTTCCTTCAGTTGTTGCCCTGTAACCGGAGAGGGAGAATCTATCATCACATCCCTGGCAGAGTTATTCTTGGGAAATGCGATATAGTCGCGTATTGAGTCCGCCCCCCCCATCAGGGCTGTCCACCGGTCAAATCCAAAGGCAATGCCTCCGTGAGGCGGGGCACCATACCTGAAAGCATTAAGCAGGAACCCGAACTGATCGTTCGCCTCCCTGTCGGTAAACCCGAGTACCCTGAACATCTTACCCTGGAGCTCACTGTCGTGTATCCTTATCGATCCGCCCCCTATCTCAACGCCGTTGATGACCATATCATAGGCATTTGCCCTAACATTTGCGGGATCGCTTTCGAGTCGGTCAATATCCTCAGGCTTTGGCGAGGTGAAGGGATGATGCATGGCAAAATACCTTCCGGCCTCCTCATCCCATTCCAGGAGGGGAAAATCGATAACCCAGAGAGGAGCAACAGCATCCCTGCTCCTCAGATTCATCCTGTTTCCCATCTCGAGCCTCAGTTCGCCCAGTGCCCTGAGCGTAGCCTTTCTCTCACCGGCCATGATAAGAAGAAGATCTCCGGGTGAGGCGCCCGCTGCTTCTGCTATCCTCATAAGATCATCGGTCGCGTAATACTTATCGACTGATGACCGCAGGGTGCCGTCATTACCATATTTTACATACACCAACCCGTTGCCACCGACCTGGGGTCTCCTGACAAAATCGGTAAGCTCATCTGTCTGCTTCCTGGAATAGTCCGCGAGGCCCTTGCAGGCAATTCCTCCGATAAACATCGCCTTGTCAAACACCACAAAATCTTTTCCCTTGACGACTTCGGTAAGGTCGTTTATCTTCATGCCGAACCGGAGGTCGGGTTTATCTGTGCCGTAATCGGAGATCGCCTCCGACCAGGGCATCCTTACAAAGGGGGTTTCAAGATTGATGCCCCTTATGGTTTTAAAGAGATGTTTTGCCAGACCCTCGAAGGTATGCAGGACATCCTCCCTGTCGACGAACGACATCTCACAGTCTATCTGTGTGAACTCGGGTTGTCTGTCGGCCCTCAGGTCCTCATCCCTGAAACACTTCACTATCTGGTAGTATCGGTCCATACCCGCCACCATAAGTAACTGCTTAAGAGTCTGTGGAGATTGTGGAAGGGCATAGAATTCTCCGGGGTGTATACGTGAGGGAACCACATAGTCGCGCGCCCCCTCCGGGGTTGATTTATAGAGCACCGGGGTTTCCACCTCGATGAATCCCTGGCTGTCCATATAGGTACGTACTTCACGGGCCATGCGATGCCTGAGCTCGAGGTTTTCGCGCACCGGCGACCGGCGAAGATCGAGGTAGCGGTACTTCATCCTCAGTTCATCCCCTCCATCGGTATTTTCTTCAATTGTAAAGGGAGGCAGGTCGCTGCGATTCAAGACCGAGAAACCGGTGACAATTATCTCAATCTCACCAGTGGGTATCTTCCTGTTCTTGTTGCTCCTTTCGGCCACCCTGCCATTAACCCGGAGCACAAATTCGCGGCCAAGCTCCCTGGCATCGCGGCAGAGATCCGGATTTTCGTCCATGTTAAAGACCAGCTGTGTAATACCATACCTGTCGCGGAGGTCACAGAATGTCATCCCCCCGAAATCCCTGGAGCGCTGCAACCAGCCGCAGAGTATCACTTCTTTGCCCGCATCCTCAATGCGTAACTCACCGCAAGTATGTGTCCTGTACATCCCTCTGTCATTAATTTAAGCAAAAATAGGAATTTATCTTTCATCCTCCGGCATAAGCCCTGAAATGATAACTGCCTGCGGCCGCAAAAAAACGGGTGAAGGAGATCCCTTCACCCGTTGATATTCATAGGAACGTCAGTGTCAGAACTGAGCCTCAAGAACCTCCGTGGCCCATATCCATTTACCGTCGGTATGTTTCCACCTGTAATAGAGGTAGAATGTCTCATAATCCCAGTCGTAGTAGCTGTGATGATCGGGGTCGAGTTCAAGGGTTGCCGGCGAATTATTGCTTCCCTCGTCCGTTATAAGGATGATCTCAACACCCCAGTCCCTGTTGTTATCAGGATTGGGAACAACCTTGAGCCTGTAATACTTGTTGTTGTAAGTAGAGCTGGTCCCCGTAGTACCTCCTGCCAGTGTGGAGTTTGTGATCATCTGTATACGTAGCGTCGTTTCATCGTATGATGTCGGCGCCTTGTCAACCTGGTAGCTGCCCGATCTTCCTGTTGTCTCCGAAGTGATTGTCATCTTGCTAACATAGTTCCACTCATAGTCATTCTTCACCTCAATCCTCAGCAGCAGGGTCCCTTTGACAGGGTCCCCGCCGTACTTTGAAGCAGCTGTTATGCTCACCGGAAGGTAATATGTCTGTCTGAAGGCAACATTATCGTTGATTATCTTCACCGGAACCTTGCCGAACAGCGACCCCTGGGGAATTGTCACGGAAGCTGAAGGCAGCTCGTACGCATCGGCAGGCAGCAGCTGCTGCCCTGCCGGCACCTTCGTAGGATCGATGCCTATTGTCAGGGTGTACGGCTGGTCTATTGTAAGCCCATAGGAGGTAACCAGGAAATTCTCAGCCTGAGGTTCCTGACCGAATATCACCCTTCTGGCGACGGGTGAAACAGAGCTCCCGGCATTCCTGTTGATATAGAAATAGAATCTGGGCTGGTCGAGCTTGATCCCGTAGAGTGCTTCCAGCTTCGTGGCATCATCCAGCAGATCATACTTCGACGTGGAAACCAGCCTGACTGGTATGGCATATATATCGTCAGGACCCATACCAAGGGCATCTACCTTGTCAGTAAATACCTTTATGGGTATCATGGCAGAGACCGATCCACCGGGTATCACAACTTTATTGCCGGAGATCTCGTAGCAGTCTGACGGAAGCTCTATAACCTGACCCGAATAAAGCTGGGTCACATCATCGTTATAGGTGGTTATCAGTCCGGGATCAATGGCAAAGGTAACCTCAATGTCACTGGTCTGGTTATCGGGTCTTACCCCGCCAAGGTATACTCCCAGTGACATGGTGTATTCTTCAGTATCAAGCATCCATGCAGTATTGAAACTGACTCCCTGGCGAGGTATGTATATCCGTGGATCATCATTGTCGATCCACATGTCTGTTTTACTGCAAGATACAAGCATTGCAGCTGACATAACTACTAATATCGCTATTCTCTTCATAAAACTATACTCCTTTGTTTTCATGAGCGTCATGGTTAACTGCCCCATCCGGGGTTCTGTGTCAATACGCCGTTGTATTTAACGATCTCCGTATAAGGTATCGGCCACCAGTACATTTTGTCGGCCCAAACACGGTCCTCAACCTTATAAACCTCGTAGGTATAGGGCAGTACCGGTCTTCTGTTCTCATCAATGGAAGAGGGTGTAATCCTGATGCCATAAATGGGCTCACCAAGTACTTCGCCCTGCTTCCACCGGCGCAGGTCATAGAACCTGTGTCCCTCAAAGCAAAGTTCAATACGGCGTTCGTGCTTTATTTTTTCTCGCATCTCGTCCTGGGTAAGACCTGCCGGGATGGCAGGCATGTTTACCCTTGCCCTGATGGTATTCAGAGCCGTCCGTGCGGTAGCGCCTCCTATGCGGCAAGCCCCATCGGGGTGAGCCACATCGGGGCCGTAAGCCTCATTCATGGCCTCTGCAAAATTCAGCAAAAGCTCGGCAAACCGGAACTCGATCCTGCTCCTCGATGCCGAGGTGTAGTCTCCTGTAGTATATGAGTATACACTCTCTGAGAGCCACTTGCGGTAATAGTAACCGGTTTTGGTTGAATTTGGATTAAGAGGGTCACGGTGAACACCCCCTTCATAGGTATCAATGTAATATGCTCGTGATGTGGTACTGCCCCACAATGTACCATTATAAGATATTGATGCATAGAACCGGGGGTCCCTGTTGGCAAATGGATTTGCGGCATGCGTGGGGTTGGTCCAGTCGAAAGGAACGGCAGTGGAGCCGGTGACAGGCTTTCCGTTCGCATCAAGAGGTACTACCTCAAAGGCATCTACCATATTCTGTGTCGGATTGGTGTAGCCGTAGCAGCCCCTTATACCCGCAGGCAAATTGTAATATTCATTACCTATCGAATAGGTGCTCGACCTTGTTGTTCCCCATATATACTCATATTGTGAAAGGTTTCCTACCCTCGATATCCGATTGTTATAAGTGTTAGTAGCATCAAAGGGACGATTGAACCTGGTAACCGACATGAGTGAATAGAAGGTATTGCCGTCGATGGCCTCTTTGGCATAGTCGGCAGCTGTCTCCCATCTCTCAACATCTCCTACGGTATTGGCAGCCAGTCCAAACTCATCGAAATTACCCTGGTAGAGCGGACTGGCATAATAGAGTGCGACTCTTGCCTTCAGGAACTGTGCCGCTGTTCTGTTGGCCCTGTGCCAGTTATTGTCATCCCAAAGCAGGGGCAGTCGTGCTATTGCCTCATCACAATCCGCAATTATCTGGTTATAACACTGTTCGAGTGTTCCCCTCGGTGTAAAGAGGTCTTCATCATCGATTGCAAGGCTCTTCAGGATTATCGGGAAGGGGCCGTAGTTCCTCAGCAGGTCGAACTGAAGCCATGCCCTCCAGTAATACATCAACCCCTTGTAATAGGTACGGTCAAAAGCCCTTGCAGGGTTTGAGATATCGTCGATCATAACCGAATTGTCGACATTTTCAAGGAAGACGTTGCAAACACGTATACCCTCATAGGCGTTACTCCATGGGCTTGTGAAACGCATCCTCCCCGACCAGTTACCCCCGTAGCGACGGGTTGGTATGTTGGTCGGGTTCCAGATACCGTTGGTGAAGTTCTGAACGGCACCCTGCGAGTTGGAGTGTTCTGCCTCATCGGTTGCAGATGCAAGCATTCCATACCCCTCAACATCATTCCAGTAGGGATGGAATATCATGTTGGCGCTTACTATCTCGGCAAAACCCCTGGTGAACAGGTAGTTGTTCCACACATCTTCAGGAGTTCTGGCGGCATCGGGCGGCCAGGGCTGCAGATAGGGTCTTTCGCACGAAACCATCGCGAGAAGGGCAATGCCGGCTATAAGAAATTTATTTATCCTTTTCATATTAATATACCTTTTCATGAACTAAAATTTGAGGTTTAAGCCAAGGTTTATAATGCGTGTCATCGGGTATTTCGAGATACCTGCCTCCACATCCTCAGGATCGAAATCCTTGAGATTGTCAATAGTAATCAGGTTGTAACCGTTCAGATATACCCTGAGTCCGTACAACCCGATTTTCCTTGCAGCCTGCATCGGGATATTGTATCCCAGCTCGACATTCTTAGCCCGCAGGAAGGCAACATTCCTCATCCAGAAGTCTGAGCCTCGCCAGTTGTTGTCATTGGCCAGGGTTGTAAGCCTCGGATAAGTGGCATCGGCCCAGCTGGCCTCATCGGTATACCTGCCAAGGGCAAATGTTGATATCTTGCCATTGTTGGTAAATGCCCTGACAGCATAGTTATCGAGCATCCGGGATGCTATTGCACTACCCTGCCATAAAACAGAGAAGTCAATACCCTTCCAGCTGAACCCCATGTCCATGGCGTATGACAACTGCGGAAAGTTAGTATGTCCAATCTTGGTAACATCATTGGCATCGACCACGCCATCCTCGTTGACATCCTTGAACTTGATGTCGCCAGGCTGGTATGGGCCGAACATCTGAACCGGACTGTTATCAATCTCATCCTGGTTCTTGAAGAAGCCCAGTGCTATAAGTCCGTAGAGCGAGCGCACCTCGTCGCCTGTCTGTACAAGATTATCAAACTCCCTGGCGGGTTCATCCATATTTTCAATACGGTTCGTATAGTAATCAACCATACCGTTCACCCAGTAGGTGAAATCTGATGTCGATCCGC
>JAVEWX010000204.1:0-4195 GCA_034004335.1 Bacteroidales bacterium
GAGTCCCTCAAGGGCAAAGTATTCGCATTGAACGGGAATGATGACCGAATTGGCTGCCGTAAGTGCATTGACAGTCAGCAGACCGAGAGAGGGTGAACAGTCAATGAAAAGATAATCGTAATCGTCACGTACCTTGCTCAGAACTGACTTCAGGATCTTTTCCCTGCCCGGCTTATCGAGCATCTCTATCTCTGCACCTACGAGGTCGATGTTCGAAGGCATGAGCCACAGATTATCAATTTCACAGCGGATGATAGTTTCTTTAGGGTCAAGGTCTTCTATCAGACAGTCATATATTGTATGCTCTATCTTGCGTGTGTCAACACCAATTCCGGAAGTTGCGTTGGCCTGGGGATCAGCATCCACGATCAGAACTTTTTTCTCCAGGGCTGCCAGACTTGCTGCCAGGTTTATCGCTGTTGTAGTCTTCCCAACCCCGCCTTTCTGATTCGCTATTGCTATTATCCTGCCCATCTGCTTAATATTATTATTGAATTTCACACTTGTTTCGAGCTCCAAATTTACTACTTAATGCCCCATGCCCCCGGCTGGTCAAAGATGTAGTTGTAAACATTTTTTTTGCGGTTTTCAACACTTTATTAACATAGGTGTTTTTTGTTTTTCCTGATATCTTATTCATTTAAACAGAGATGCATTGACATATTGCTTGTGGAAAAAAAAATTACAGGAGGGGATAATCTCATTTAGAAGTTATATTTACATCTTTACTCCATATTTCAATATATTCCATGACAAACAAAACCGAACGCCCCGAATGGTTCACCATCGTAAATCCGAATGCAGGCAACGGAAAGGGTAAAAAAGACTGGACAAGAATATCGGGCATCTTTTCAAGGGAGAACATAGCCATTGAAACCCGATTTACCGGCAGTAAGGGTGATGCCATAGACCTGACAAGGGAGGCTGTGGGTAAAGGCTTCAGGAAGATTATTTCTGTAGGCGGTGACGGAACCCTCAATGAGATAGTAAACGGCATCTTCACACAGACTGAATGCCCTTCAAATGAGATTGTTGTCGGAATGATCCCTGTGGGAACAGGCAATGACTGGGGCAGGATGTTCGGGATCCCGCTGGTATACGAGGGAGCGGTGGCCGTTATCAGGGAGAACAAAAGAATGCCTCACGACGTGGGGACAATAACATATTACAGCGGAGAAGGCCAGGAAAAAAGGTATTTCATGAACATTGCAGGACTTGGATTTGAAGCCATAGTAGTTAAGAAGACCAACAAGCAGAAGGAAAAAGGCCGGAGCAGCAAGGCCATATATCTGTACAACCTTCTCTCAAGCCTCGTATCGTATCACAAGCCTGCGGTCAATATCACCATCGACGGTTTAACCACTTCGTGCCGGGCATTTTCGATCAATGTGGGCAACGGACGCTACTGCGGCGGAGGAATGCGCCAGACACCCGATGCCATCCCCGACGACGGTCTTCTCGATATTACAGTGATAAAGGAGATGGGAAGGATGGAAATCATCAGAAGCCTGAGGATCCTTTATGACGGATCGATCCTGAGCCATCCAAAAATAGACGGTTACCGAAGCACTAACCTGAAGGTAACAAGCGAAACTGCTCTTTATGCTGAAGCTGACGGTGAATCACTTGGTCATACACCTGTAGAATTCGGGATCATTCCCGGAGGAGTGAATGTGATTTACGGCACCAGGCTCACCTGGTGATACTGATCTCAAAAAGCTTCGGCCAGTTCTTGCCCGTGACAAAGATCCTGCCTCCTTCACTGTCCCAGGCTATACCGTTTAGCACATCGGTGTCTGCACCCATGTCGCCCCTGCCCAGCAAGCCCTTTAGATCGATGTAGCCAAGCACCTTTCCTGATGAGGGATCTATCCTTGCAATAAGGTCGGTCATCCATATATTTGCCCAGATCTCTCCATTTATAAATTCCAGCTCATTAAGGTTATCGACCTTCTTTTCATTGTCGTATACTTCCAGCCTTGAAGCTATTGTAAATGACTCCGGCTCCATGAAATAGAGGAGGTTGGTTCCTTCACTCATTACTATTCTGTCGCCGATGGTTGTCAGACCCCAGCCTTCCGACTGGTAATAAATCCTGTTAAGCTGGCGGAATGTCTCCTTTTCATATACGAATCCCACTTTCGACTGCCATGTCACCTGGAATATCCTGCCTTTATAAAGTGTAATACCCTCGCCAAAAAGGTCGGACTGAAGATTCAGCAAACGAAGGACCTTCCCTGTCCTGAGATCCACCTCCCTGAGTGTTGACCCCGTTTGCTGGCCGGTTCCTTCATATAAAAACCCGTCGCTGTAGAACAGCCCCTGAGTGAAAGCCTTGCTGTCGTGGGGATAGGTATTGACAACCCTGTAGCCCCATCTTTCCGGAGGGGTGTCGGAGTAAAAAATTACAAACACGGTGATTACACTTGCTGCCCTCCCCTCCCTGAAGGCAGTTGCCTTCACAGATTTCCTTCCGGCAGTTGTTGTTTCGGTTCCTGCGATCAGATATTCCCACTGCGATGATGATCCCAGGGTTGTCATGTGCCTTCCGTCAAAAGATATCATAACCGAATCGGGCTTAAGGTCAGCATCAACCTGGTCAATAACAACCCTGATCTCATCACCCAGCCTGAACCCGGAATTCTGCCCGGGAGATCTCATGACAATAAGTTTTTCGGCAATATTAGCCTCCTGCTGTGATCTCTTACCTTCGGCAGCTACAGAAACCTTGCCCGACCTGCCTGAACAGGAGAAAAAATATGCAGTAATTAACAGACCCAGCAACAGCAGGAGCTGCTTAAAATTACTTCTTTTCATATGATCTTCTTTTCCATGAAAACAAACGCCTGAGATTATTCATTCTGACTGAAAGAAGTTTCCTTTCAGCCTCCCTCTGCTCAAGCTCAAAGGGAAAAAGCGTCTCCCAGACCCAGCTCCAGCCGGCGAACCCGCCCAGGTTTTTGTCGTCAATAAAAATATCTGCATCTATCTTTCTGCTGACTGAATCATCATATATCTCTTCGGGATAGTTCCTGTTAACGGCATAAAATTCAAGTCCGTTCTGCCGGCAGAATTCAACCGCCTCCTCAAGTTCCTTCCCTGACCGGAAGGTCCATAAAATAAGCCTCGCACCCCTTTTCTCAAGCTCCTTAAGTGTCCGGAAGGCAAACAGCTTCTCGCGGCCGATCTGCGGATATTCATGATCAACGATAGTCCCGTCAAAGTCAATTGCTATCTTTATACCTGCAATATCTGTCATTGAAAATATTAACTGACACAAATCTAATAAATAAAAACAATTGATTTAATTTTACCCATCATCCGAAAGTGAACCGATGAAAAAACACCTGCCAAACCTCATAACCTCACTGAACCTTGCTGCCGGATTCATAGCCGTAGTATTAGCTGCCGAAGGGAAACTGCTGATTGCTTCATGGCTTATCCTTACAGCCATGATCTTCGACTTCCTCGACGGTTTTACCGCCAGGCTCCTGAAGGCCTATTCTCCCCTGGGGAAAGAACTGGACTCCCTTGCCGACATGGTTAGCTTTGGAGTGGCGCCAGCGCTGATCATCTATAAGGCTATTGGAACTGCTCAGGGAATAAACGGACCTGTCCTGTCAGCCGAAAATATATCAGCAAGCTCCCTGGTCCTCCTTATCCCTTTAATAATGCCTGTCTGCGCCGGACTGAGGCTGGCAAAATTCAATATTGACACCACACAGTCAACAACATTCAAAGGCCTTCCCACACCGGCCAATGCCCTTGCTGTGATATCGGCAATCATTGCACAGCATTTTTCGCACGGAACTGTCATTGATCAATTCTTTGAATCAGAATGGGCCCTTGCTCTCTTTTCAGTAATAATATCCCTCCTGATGGTCACCCGTATCCCTATGCTGTCGCTGAAAACCACCTCACTCAGTCTTAAGGGCAATGAAGCAAGATACCTGCTGGTGGTAACGGTGATACTGTCCATTGTATTAATGGGGATCAGCGGAGTAATACTGATAATACCGCTATATATAGCGATCTCGCTTCTTGAACCTCTGCCTGGCAGAATTCACTGATCCTGAATTCCTGGCTCTTCCGTCTCTTCCCTGTCCGGAAACTTCTTTTCATAAACCGACAGGGCAATTTTCACCGCGAACCAGGTCATAGCTATCAGCAGCGGCCAAAGCAGGTATTGAAGTAT
>JAVEWX010000205.1:0-4188 GCA_034004335.1 Bacteroidales bacterium
TTTAAGATATTCCTGCAGTCTGGCATACTCCTCTGTTTCGTGGAACAGATTTGATTTGGTTTGTTTTTTCTTGTCCCTGAAGGAGGAGGAGTTTATGAATTTTTCAAGTTCCTCGTAGCTTTTGATTTTATCTGAGCCGTCGAGCTCGAGGAATTTTTTCAGAGCGTCGCTGTCCTTTGTCCTGAAGTATGATTTAATCTCTTTGGAGCGGACCAGGTTTTCATATTCCTTTTCCCTGGTGTATTCGGGCGATCCCTTGTAGGTAAACCCCGATATTCTGGCCTGTTCCTGCTTGAAACTTGCGGAAGTGACAAGGGCTTCCAGTTCGGTATAACGCGCCAGTTCAGCTGATTCGGTAAACGCCAGAAGCTTTTCATACTCTTCTGCCAGTGCTTTTTCCTGCTGTTCAATTTTAGCTGTGGAGGGAATCATCCCCAGTGAAAACTTAAGACTTGCCATTGTCTATTAGATTTAGATATAACCCGTTAAAGATAGAAAATCTTTAACAATCAATGATACGATACACTTAAAAACTTGCAATACCCTGATTAAAAGGTATTATTGCAGGAGGTTTTTTTTAAGTGCCCGGCATTGGCTACATTTGCCTGAGGGATCCCGGTCCCTCAAAATGATACACGGTAAAATTTGAATGTTATGAGAGCCAGATCCCTTATTGTTTCATTGATCTCTGCCTTTTTGATCATTATCTCACTTTCCTGCAAAAAGCAGCATAATGCTGAATGTGGTGAGCAGGATCATCTGATAATGTCTGTTCTCTGGTTCCAGAGATCTGCCGAAAACCGGGCCCTGTTCCTGCAGGGGTATAATATTGCAGCCATGAGGCTCAGGGATATGGCATCGAACCCCGGAGCAGCAAGACCCGGGGCCATTGTTGCCGACCTTGACGAGACCATTCTCGACAACAGTCCGTTTGAGGCCTGGCAGGTACTTACCGGGGGAGAGTTCACCGATGAGAACTGGAAGGTATGGACCGACGGGGCGGAGGCTGAACCCCTGCCCGGCGCCCTCGAGTTTGTCAGGGAGGCAGAAAGGCTCGGCTATGAGGTATTTTATGTTTCGAACCGAAGCATGAAGGATGCATTTCTACCGACCCTTGATAATCTGAGGAAATATGGTTTTCCTTTTGCCGATTCAGCGCATCTGTTGCTGAAGGAGGGCCAGTCTTCGAAGGTGGAAAGGAGAAACCGGATTATGGAGACCCATGATATTGTGTTGCTGATCGGGGACAACCTGGCTGATCTTGATGCGGTTTTTGAAAAGAGGGACCGATCAGGCGGAGCAGAAAATGTTGATTCGCTGGCCTCGCTTTTTGGTGACAGTTATATTGTGATGCCCAATCCCATGTATGGTTCCTGGGTCAATCCGGCACTTGATGAGGACCAGAAAGCCAGCTACAGGGAGCGGCTTGTAAGGGGTCTCACTTCATTCTGACGGCATTATCTCCTGGAGCCTGTCAGTATCATGATGTAATAGAGGAGTGTACCGATAGAACCGATTGCGGCGATAACGTAGGTATAGGCTGCCCACCTGAGGGCGTCTTCAGCCTTGTCGTGGGTGCCGGCGGCAGTGATTCCGGCATTCGATAACCATGCCAGTGCCCTCCTGCTGGCATTTATCTCAACGGGAAGAGTAATGATGGTAAAGAGTGTGGTTAGCGAGAACAGCGCAATACCGAAGATAAGCAGTGCGGGGAACATCTGCACGGTCAGTATGCCTGCAAGGAGTATCCACTGTACCCATTTTGATGAGAGGCTGACTGCCGGCACCAGTTTTGACCGCATCGTAAGCCATGAATATGCTGTCGCATGCTGCACCGCGTGTCCGCACTCATGGGCGGCAACGGCTGCGGCGGCAACACTGTTGCCATAGTAGACGTCGTGGCTCAGGTTGACGGTTCGCGACGCCGGATTGTAATGATCGGAAAGCTGACCCGAAACGCTTCCCAGTTTTACACCGGTGATATTATGGTCCCTGAGCATCTTTTCAGCGACATCGCGGCCTGTCATTCCTCCGGGGAGAGGTATCCTTGAATATTTCCTGAAACGTGAGGAGAGCTGTGAACTGATGATCCGGCTCAGTATCATAAAGCCTATGAAGAAAATCCAGATGTTCATTTCCTGTTATGTTTGGCGATTATCCGGTCGATGACCGACAATTTCCCTGCCAGAATGAATAAACCCTGTTGCAGAGACAATTTGTCATGTATCTTTGCCTCAATGTCGGGAAAGATCAACATATTGTCGAGGATACTGATGCTGCCGGTTTACTTCTACCGTTTCTTTATTTCGCCCCTGAAGGGCCCAAGCTGCCGGCATGTGCCTTCATGCTCGGCCTATGCAATAGAGGCCCTCAAGATTCACGGTCCGTGGCGTGGCCTGGTGATGGGAACGGGTCGCATACTCAGATGCAGGCCGGGGGGGACTCATGGATTTGATCCTGTGCCACGTTTCATTTTCAGGAGATACAAACCTCTTATGACAGTTACCGGCAGGTGGAAGAGATGCAACAGGCTCAAGACTCATCCTCCTGAGAGTTCATCCCTTAATATCTTATAGCCATTCTTGCTGACGGGAAATTTTTCACCCCCTTTGAGAATGGCAACGTAGTTTTCCTTTCCGTATGGTTCAAGCTTTGCTATAGCGTCTACCCTTACGATGTATGACCTGTGTATCCTGACAAACTGCCGGGCAGGAAGATTCTCCTCGAAATATCTCATTCTCTGTTGCTTGAGTGCTTTGCCTCCGGCATGATATATCATTACGTAATCATCCTGAGCCTCAAGATACCTTATATCGTCAACCGGTATGATATTGATGGCATTGCCTTTTCTGACAACTATTCTTGTCAGTGACTGTTCATGCCGGGGTGTATTTCTGATCAGTGAGGAGGGTTTCTCAGACTTTTTGCTGCTTGCGGCAATCTTCTCCCTTGCCTTTGCGACAGCACCATTGAATCGTTCTGCCGAAATGGGTTTCAGAAGGTAATCGACCGCATTCATTTCGAAAGCTCTGAGAGCATACTGATCGTAGGCTGTAGTGAAGATGATCACAGGATTACCTTCCATCACTTCAAGCATCTCGAAACCCGTCAGCCTGGGCATCTGTATGTCAAGAAATACCAGGTCGGGGCCAGTCTCCCTGATTGCTTTCAGGCCTGAGAAGCCATCGGGGCATTCTCCCGCCATAACAATATCTTCATGACTCTTCAGGTAGTGTTTGATAATCTCCCTTGCTGGAGCCTCATCATCAATAATCAGTGCTTTGATCTTATCCATTTGTCTGATTGTGATTAACCGGGATCTTCAGTTCCACAGTGAATAAACCTTGCTCTTTGCGGGTATTGAGGGTTGCCTCCCTGCCGTAGATAAGTTCGAGTCTTCTTTTTACGTTGGTGAGGCCTGTCCCCGTTCCCGAGGGAAGGTGGGCGTCGGTATCGAAGTTGTTTGAGATGGAGATGGCGGCTGTCGTTTCATCACACTCCACCATGGTACTGATGACCACTGTTCCCATGCTTTCGTGAAGGCCGAACTTCACGGCGTTCTCATACAGCGGTTGAAGCAGCATATTTGGGATCCTTATGTCGAGGCATCCGTCAGGAAGCTCCTCCTCAGTCTGCAGGCGTTCTCCGAACCTTGTCTTTTCAATCTCGAGGTAGAGTCTAAGGTTTTCCAGTTCACTCCGCAGGGGAACGAGCTGCTCATCCTTCCTCGAGAGGGCGTACCGCATGAAGTCAGAAAGCCTGATGACCATTTCCCTTGCCTTTTCAGGGTTGCTTATAGTGAGTGCGCTTACCGAGTTCAGACTGTTGAAGAGGAAATGCGGATTTATCTGGGAGCGCAGCATTCGGAGTTCGGTTTCCCTGAGCATGTTCTCGAGCCTTGATTCATCCAGTTTTTTGTCTGATATGGTTTTGTAGCTGATTATCAGGTAGTAGGTTAATATTACCAGGATGCATATCAAAATGCCTGAGCCCAGACGGTAAGAGAGGGTTGCGTTCCAGAAAACATTATATCCGGAACCGTTTTGAAACAGTGCTGACATTATTGCCCTGGTGATTAGAAGCCATAGGCCGGTCATTATTACTGCCGTGGCCAGGAGGTTGGCCAGCAGGGTAACCATATTACGGCTGTTGCTGTTGAAGAACTTGATAGGGTACCAGGCAGCCAGT